>NZ_CAJCHS010000381.1 GCF_903970205.1 Nevskia soli
GAAGATCGAATCGACCTTCCCCACCGTGGCCGCAGCTATCGAGCACCTTAAACGACTCGGCATTCTGCATGAGATCACCGGCAGGCAGCGCCACCGGCTGTTCGCGTATCGCGGGTACATGGACATCCTCAACGAAGGGACCCAACCTCTTCGATAAACAAAGGCAATGCCGCCTCCGCGCCTACCCCGGAATTTCAGCAGGCATTCACGGCTGCGAGCGAGGAGGTGCGAGTTGACTTCCTCTCGCTAGAGTTGTTCATCGCAAGTCTTCGCGAAACCTTCGAGTGCAGCCCCTTTAGGTCGGCAATGAACGCCTCGACTGTGGCGTCTCCATAAGCCCCGCGATCGCCATGATCGACCGGCGCCGACCGAATCACCGCAGCCGGGGCGCTCGGGAGCTGATAGGTACAAGCCGAAGACAAGTCTAAAATTAGTTCTTGCACCCTAGCCGACCTCCTATGCCTCTTACTCGACGCAAACTACTCGCGATCGCCGCCGGATCCACCCTTCTTCGCCGTCGCGCCTTCGGCGACCCTACGCCGGGTCTGATCGTCAATTCGGCGCGCCCGAAGGACTATGAAATGACTCTCGCCGGTTTCAAGGAGTGGATCACCCCGGCCGCCGATTTCTATGTCCGGAATCACCACTACACGCCGGACGTCAACCTCGCGGACTGGAATCTCCGGGTGGATGGCGTGGTGAATTCTCCGGTCACGCTGACCATGAACGATCTCCGGCAGTTCCCCGCCGTGTCCCACATTGCGGTACTGGAATGCGCCGGGAATGGACGCTCTTTCTACGAGCCGCATTTGCCCGGAATGCAATGGAAGCAGGGCGGCGTGGCCAACGGCAAGTGGACCGGCGCACGGCTGCGCGATGTGCTGCAGCGCGCGGGAGGCGTTCGGGATTCCGCTAAACACGTGCTCTTCAGCGGGGAAGATGTACCTGTCGGCAAGCAGCCCAAATTTCAGCGGACGGTGGAGATCGCCAAAGCCCTCGATCCCGATACGATCCTGGCCTATCAACTCAATGGCGAGGCGATCCCGCTCGAGCATGGGATGCAGCTCCGGCTGGTCGTTCCCGGATGGGCCGGCGACTCGTGGGTGAAGTGGGTGCGGCACGTCGAGGTGCTCGATCACGAGTTCGACGGTTTCTGGATGAAGACCGCCTACCGTCACCCCACTCATCCCGTGGCGCCCGGAACCTCGGTTCCGCCGGACCAGATGGTTCCGGTGACCGATTTGCCCGTCAAGTCGGTGATCGCAACGCCGGCCGGTGGATGGGCCAAGCCGGGCCGGGTGAAGATCAGCGGAGCCGCCTGGTCGAACGGTTCGCCGGTAACGAAAGTGGATGTATCGACTGACAATGGGGCGAGCTGGCGAGCGGCAACATTAGGCTCCGATCAGAGCAAGTATGCGTGGCGGTTATGGGAACTCGATTGGAAAGCGCCCGCGGGGGAGTACAAGCTGATGGCGCGTGCGACTGACGCGGCCGGGCGAGTCCAGCCAATGGTCGAGGATTGGAACCCGTCGGGATATTTGTGGAACGTGGCGGCGCCCCGGCCGGTGATCATATCGCGATTGGCGCCCGCTGCGGCCGCAAGCGCAACGCCATCGAGCGCGGCACATCCTCACGGCTTTCAACAGGCGTGCCTTACCTGCCACGAGGAAGATATTATCCGAATGCAGAAGCTCACCGCGGCGCAATGGGAACGCGAAGTTCAGAAGATGACCGGTTGGGGCGCCGATATCAAACCGGAGGACAGAGAGGCTGTTCTGGATTACTTAAGCGCCAATTTCAAACAGTGAATATCGCCCGGACCGCGTAGTATCCCGGCGTGATAACTTGGATCGTGCCAAGTTCGATTTTTGTTTTGGAAGACGAACAGGGAATTTTGAATCTGGCCCGGTTGGCGCTCGAAGACGCTGGTTATAAGGTCTATGGGGCGGGCAACGGAAAGGAAGCCCGGGCCGCGTGCCAATTGTATTGCGAGGAATGCTCCGCGGGGGTTTTCGACATCGAGGTGCCCGGTATGACCGCAGCGACGCTCGATGCTTTGGTGCAGGCTCATTTTCCGCAAAAGGGCATTGTATTCATGTCCGGATATCCGGAAGATTATTTAGGCGGCTTCTCAGCGGAAACGCTGCAATGGTATGAATTTCTTAAGAAGCCGTTCTTTCCGCAGGACTTGGTGGGCGCCGTGCAGCGCGCGGTATCCCGTACTTTCAACAGAGGCAACTTAGCGCGCAATGCATAGACCGCATCCATACTAGATAGTGAGGCGAATAGACAGTGAGGCGAACAGATGGTGAGGCGCCGTTATGACTGAAACTCAAGTTGCACTGAAGCCGGAAGAAGTCCAGCAGCCGATTCGCGTGCATCAGCCCGAAAGGGAACTGATCCGACTGTGCCGCCGTGCCGTCGCACATATCGACGAGAAGCAGATTGTCCGGGAACTCAAGTCCGGCATGATGCAAATGGCGTTAGATGGCACCCTCGCCGATATCGAGTATCCGCCTCCGCACCCGGAGCGCTATGCGCGCGGCCTTTGCTATGCCGACCCGTGGAACCGGTTTTCGATCATTGCGATGACGTGGAATATCGGCCAGCGGACGCCGCTGCACGATCACGCCGGCGTATGGTGCGTGGAAGTTGTGGTGGACGGGGACATGCAGGTGGTCAACTACGAATTGATGGAAGAAGATAGCGCGGGATGCTGCCGCTTCGAGCAGCGCGAAACGATTCTTGCCCCCGCGGCTTCCTCCGGCGCCCTGCTGCCGCCGTTCGAGCACCACATCTTCAGTAACACCGGGCCCGCCCCTTCGCACACGCTGCATGTGTATGGCGGACCGATGAGCCGCTGCGACATCTTCGAACCTATTGACTCGCAGCATTGGCGGCGGCTGCATCGCGCTCTCCGTTACGATAATTAACGGCATGACAACTAACGGCCTACCTACCTGCCGAAGATCAAGTTAGAAGCGAATAAGTACACGGGCGGGAAGACGTAGTTCACGACCTGCCATCCCACGACTAAGCCGATAATCGAGAACTGGCGCAGGCGCAGGCGCAGCGATTCCAACGCCGCGAAGCTTCCGGTGAGCAGCCCCAGAACCCCGAAACCGTCGAATGGCGGGAAGGGCAGCAAATTGAAAATGCCCAGCAGCAGATTGAGTTGAAAGCCGATCTGCAGAATGACGGCAACGGCTCCGGTCGCTCCCTCCCGCTGCACGCCGCCGCTAAGCAACAGCGCGCGCAGCAGTAAGCCGGAAAGGATCGCCAGCGCGAAGTTCATCGTGGGTCCGGCAAGTGCCATGAGCGCCGCGCGTTTCGGGTAAGCACGCTGCCAGGCGGGGTTGTAAGGCGCACTCGCCCAGCCGACCATGGCACCGCTCATGGTAAGCGAAAGCAGCGGGAGAACGACCATCCCAAACGGCTCGCGCCGGATATGCGGCAGCGGGTTGAGCGAGACTTGACCGCCCTCAGCGGCGGTTGGGTCTCCACCCTTGAGAGCTACATACGCGTGCGCCGCTTCATGACACGTGGTCGAGAAGAGAAAGACGATGTAGCGAAGTAGGCCGAGCAGCACCTGGTCGGATGTCATGCGAACTTTCAGCATGGCACGCCTGGTCGCCGGCAAACTTAAGCCTCACGATCTTACAATGAAAAGGAAAACATGTTCCCGAGCAGCTTTTCCATCGGCCCCGTTTCTATCGCGCCCGCAACCGTGCTGGCGCCGATGGCCGGCGTCACCGATACCGTATTCCGGCGCTTCATTCGCAACCTCGGCGGATGCGGCCTGATCATGACGGAGTTCACCAGTTCCCACGGCGTGAGCGCGTCGCTGCGCGCGCGCAAGCCGACGCGCACCATCGAGCGGTATCTGGCGTTCGAGCCGGAAGAGCACCCCATCAGCGCGCAGCTGTTCGGCGCCGATCCGGAAGTAATGGCGGAAGCCGCCCGAGTCTGTGAAGGGCTGGGGTTCGACATTCTGGATATCAACTTCGGGTGCCCGGTGAACAAAGTCGTGAAGTGCAACGGCGGCTCGGGTCTGCTGCGCGATCTGCCGCTGGTTGACAAGCTGCTGAGCACCGTTCGTTCAGCTATCAGGATCCCGTTTACGATGAAGTTCCGCGCCGGCTGGAGCGATCAGGACCTGGTTGCCGTGCGCATGGCCCAGCTCGCCGAACAGAACGGGCTGCAAGCGGTTGCGCTGCACCCGCGAACCCGCGAGCAGGGTTATAGCGGCCGCGCCGATTGGTCGCGCATTGCCGAAGTTAAGGCGGCGGTGAAGATTCCGGTGATCGGCAACGGCGATATCACGCGTCCGGAAGATGCCGTGCGCATGGTAAGTGAAACGGGCTGCAATGCGGTGATGATTGGACGCGCCGCGTCGTCCAACCCCTGGATCTTCCGCCAGATTGAGCAATACCTGGCTACCGGGACTTACGACGAACCGTCGCATCGCGACCGGTTCGACATGATGCGGACTTACTACGAGATGCTAATGCGGCGCGACGAGGACGATTGCGCGGGGAAGATGAAACAGTTTGCTACTTACTTTACGCATGGCGTGCGCGGCGGCAGTAAGTTGCGCGCCGACATCTATCATGCGCACGAGCCGGAACGCATCCTGGACATAGTAGACGCCTTCTTCGCGGTTGAATCCGAGCTCGCGCCGGCGTGAAGCCCTCTGGAAGCCCGCATGAAGAAGGTCCAACTGATTACTGACGGGTCCTGCATCGGGAACCCGGGCCGCGGCGGATGGGCGTGCGTCCTGCGCTTCGGCGAGCACGTGAAGGAGATGTACGGCTCTTCGCAGCAGACCACCAATAACCGGATGGAACTTACCGCGGCGCTGGAGGGCCTGCGAACGCTGAACGAGCGCTGCGAGGTCGACCTCGTCACCGACTCCGAATACCTGCGCAACGGCATGACGAAATGGATGGCGAATTGGAAGAGACGCGGGTGGATGACGGCCGAGAAGAAACCAGTGATCAACCGCGATCTCTGGGAAGCGCTAGACCAGGAAGTTGCGCGCCATGAAGTCAAGTGGGTCTGGACGCGCGGGCATGCATCCCACGATGACAATAACCGGGCTGACGAGCTGGCGAACGCAGCGGCTCGGGGTCAGTTGCAGCAGCGCTGATCGGTAGGCGGACGAACACGCTGTCTCCCGCGCTACACTGAGGCAGAGCGCGGGGCGTGCCTGTCAAAGAAGATATTGGTTGTAGATGATGAGCCGACCGTTCGTTTTGTGTGTGAGGCGGTAGTTCGCCACATCGGATACTCTCCGATCTTGGCGGTCGACGGCGAGCACGGTCTGGACATCTTCGGACAGCTGCTCCACGAGATCGATCTTGTGATTGCCGACGTTTCGATGCCGAAGCTGGATGGTATCGAGATGGTTCGCAAGATGTTCGAGATGAAGCCTCATTCGAACGTGATCCTGATGACGGGCTATACGCCTGAGCAGATCATTCCCGATAACGTGCTAAAGCTTTGCGCGGCGCTCGCGAAACCGTTCACCGTTCAGCAGCTAACCGACGCGATACGAAAGTGCCTGGAGCATGATCACCACCGCGGATAGCGCCGCGTTCGAAATCCGCACGGCCGCGGTCTCCGATATACCCGCTCTGCGCGATGTAATCGAGCAATCCGTCCGTCACCTGCAAAAGCACGACTACTCGCCCGAACAAATCGAAGGCGCGCTGGGTCACGCCCTCGGCCTGGATACGCAACTTATCGAAGACGGCACTTACTTTGCCGCCCACCCGGCGAACGACCGCAATCGAATCGCCGGTTGCGGAGGCTGGAGCTATCGCAAGACTCTCTTCGGAAGCGACGGCGGCCCCAACCGGGAACAGGCATTGCTCGCCCCTGAAACCGACGCCGCCAAAATCCGCGCGATCTTTGTGCGGCCGGAATGGGCGCGGCGCGGACTGGGAACTCTCCTCCTGAAACACTGCGAAGATGCAGCGCAGAGAGCCGGCTTCCGGCGTCTGGAAATGGGTTCCACACTAACCGGCGTCCCTCTTTATAAGCTCAAAGGCTATCGCGAGCTCGAGCCCGTCGATATTCCGTTGCCGAACGGCGCCGTACTTCCGATCGTTCGTATGTCTAAGACTCTATAAGTTTCCAGGAGCC
>NZ_CAJCHS010000382.1 GCF_903970205.1 Nevskia soli
GCTGAGTTTCTCCACACCGCCGGTAAATCTTTGCTGGAACCAGCACTCGCCGCGCGGGAGCGCCTGAGCGCGGAAATGGATTTTGAAGGCGCTGCCCTCATGCACCAGCGGCTGCATCGCATTGAAGAAGTTCTGTCGGTGAACGATGAAATGGCGCGCGACGTGAGCCGGTTACATGCGGTGGCGATTGCGCCCTCGGCAGAGCCGGAATGCGTCGAACTCGGCTGGCTGCGCGGCGGTTACTGGCAGGGCTTCACCCGGCTGGATTTTCGTATCGCGGACGGCCAGTCCGTTTCGCTCGATGCGCGTCTACGTGAAACCGCTGCGGGCGTAGCCGAACGCCCCGCAAGTCCGGTGGAACGGATGGAGCAACTGGCAATCCTCTCGCGATGGTTTTATTCGTCCTGGTGCGATGGCGAAATGCTGGTGATTGAAGACTGGGCAAAGATGCCGTGGCGCAAGCTGGTTAACGCTGTGTCGCGGGTAGCGACTGCGCAACGCACGCCGCGCGCAGGCAGCTAATTTTCGGTCGGCGTATTTGTCCACTTGGTCGATCGTCAGCACGTCGATCGTCAGCACGTCGATCGGCGCGGTCTGTACCCGTACCCTAAGCCCGAGCTGGCGCTCTACTTCCGGGAACGCTTCGTCCACCATGTGATCGGCCAGCGACCCTTCGGCTCCGGTGGCCGCCTTGTTCCACACGAGCATCGAAAACGAAACTTTTCGTCACGCAGGTACGTTTCCCACCACGCCGAGTATCTTCCGTCGGCTGTGATTTGCTCATACTTCCGACTGTCGAGCAGAACGCGATCGTAGTCAAAGAGCGGTCCCATGACCATCGCCAAGGTGCAAATGGCGCAATCCTCCTGCCTCCGCTGGGGAATGCGGTTAAATCATATGCTTTGGCCTGCCGTGCGCTCACCGTTGAATACGTCGCGAAGAAACACGCCGCCTTCGCAGGATTGTACGCGCGCCCATCATAAAGTTTTGTGACCCTTCCGACCTGCTCCACACTGTTCCACACAGGCATCGAGAACGTGAAGTCAAACGCGCCGTTGACCCCCGTCCTGTCGATCAGCGGGCGGTAAAGCGCAGGCGATGAGAGCAAGCCCGGTTGGTTTCATCGGCGCCGGCGTTGAGTCCGGCACCCTCGCATTCCACCGGAAAACTTTGGCCAAACCAGTTTTCGCTTATGCGCGGCTTTTAATGCCGCGCCTCTTCGGGCTCGAAGCTGATCTTCGGCTTCGTCCCGGTCGCTTTGGCATACTTCTCCAGCGTGCGCGTCGACGGCATGCTTCCTCCGCCTTCCAACCTCGCGACGACGGCCTGTGTGGTATTCATCCGTTGCGCTACCTGCTCTTGCGTGAGGCCTGCCCGGGAACGGGCTTCAATCAACGCGGCGGAAAGCGAGAACTCCTCTTCCAACGCGTTATATTCGCGCCGGTATTCAGGGTTCTTCATCCACTTCTTGTGGAGATCGTCAACAGTCGTGCGTTTCATCGATCCCATGCCTCCCTAGGCCTAGGTCTTTGCAACGCGATTTCAATTTCGCGCCGGGGCGTCTTCTGCGTCTTCTTGACGAACACGCGGACGACGGCCCCGCGGCGACCTTTGGCGGTCACGTAAACTGCTCTTGATATTCCGTCCCTGCCCTTCATCCGCATTTCCCACAGAGGCTCTTCCAGATGCTTTACTTGGGGTTCTTAACTCGTTCGAGACCATATCCCCGGATCAGTTCGACAATCCGGCGAAACCGGGCTTGCATGTCGGGCGGCAGGGCTTCGAGCTCATCTCGAACGCGATCGTCGAGCAACTCTACACTCCATTCCATCCGTTCGCATTATTGCATTTTTGCAATATTGCCAGTAGAGGCGACGATCCAGAATCAGATTACGAGGCGGCGAATGGGGTTCTCAGGCCCGGCGGCCGGCCGATCCATTTGCCTGAGTTGTTCGATAGTTGCAGGTCCGGAGGCTTTGGCTGCAATGTCGTTGAGCGCAGCCGGCGTCGCGATCTGGTAATCTCTGCGATTCCACGCCCATTCGACGCAGAACCTGACGTTCACGTTTTGTATATTCAGCGCGTCCGCAGCCGCCTTGATAATTCCAGATCCATCCGCGTTCCGGGAAGGTTTTTATCGACGCCACCTCGAACGGTCAAGTGTCGTTGACTTTCTGCCGTGAATTGCTTGACAATTCAGACGTGGAAGAAACGCGGCTCGACCGCATCGAAAAAATGCTCGAGAGTTATGGCACGATGATTATCGATATCGAGCAGCGGAACGCCGCTGCCATAGCGGCGATCAATGAGATCGTCACCCGCGCCGAACGCGCGAACGAAGCGGCGCACGAACGGTTCGCCGAGGAGGACAAACGCCTCCTGACGGCTCAGATTCTCATGAACGGCGCAATGCAGAAGATGGCCCTTGCCATGGAAGAAACGACGGCAAAGCTTGACGCGCTCATCGATACCGTCGACGGGATCATCCGTCCGAAGCACCCGTCCTGAGTGCCGAAACGAGCCTGAGCCGGCCGAAAAGCCGGTCCATTCGATCCGCGTAAAAAAGTTTCAGCCGACGCGAGACGGGATCGTCGCGAATCTGTGGATCGTCTTCGTGCCGTCCCGATCCTGATCGGCGTCGCATCCGCCATCTTCTTACATGCCTGATCCCACACCGATCCCACCGCGCGCCGATCCGCCCGCTCACATGACATGAACGTTGGGCGGAAGCGCTATTGCGGACTGAAGCAGACGAAGAACAACGCGCGCGATGCTCTCCCCGATTCAGTTAAACGATTCGCCTAACGCCGTAATAACGCAACGCTTGCCTCGTCCGAGCAGTCGTTCTTAAGCACTTTATTAGCGCTCGCGACCACCTCCGGCGCGGCGCCCACGCAGTGCACGCTCATGCCGATCCCGCTCACTTCGTTGCCTTCGACGGTAATGTCCTTCGACCCCGGCGCAAGGAAAATTCCCGGCGAATCGCGCCGCCCCACGTTCAGCCCGGTGAAATGATTGCCGCTGATTTTATCCTGCGTGCCGCTAATCGAAATCGCGCCCAGCAGCGCTTCCGAACACGTGTTGCCCGTAATCTGGCCGCCGTCAAACCGCTCCAGCCGCATGCAAAGCGCCCCCGGCGCGTCCACTTCGTTCAGAGGAATCCCGATCTGCTCCGCGTGATTGTTGTCGATCGACACACCGGTCGCCTGCTCCACATGAATGGCATCGCGCGCAATGGCGCGGAATTCGTTTTCGAAGATTTTGCCGCGCTGGCTGGACCGCAGCGTAATCGCGGTACCGCGAATGGTTCCGAAAAGACAGCCGTGGATTTCAAAATCCGAGGTCGCCTCTTCGATCGCGATCCCGCCGCTTGCGGCGTTCTTTCGCTGCGCGTTGAAC
>NZ_CAJCHS010000383.1 GCF_903970205.1 Nevskia soli
ACGCCGGTGTGCTAGTTCCAGCCGGATTTATTCCGGCGGGTGACTCCTAAAGGCGTTCGGTTGGCTCCCGCCCTTTACAAAAGGGGTCAAAACCGGGGGTTGGCACGATCCTGGCGGCACGTCCTGTTTTACGTTTGGTCTTACTTCAGGGGGGCCTCGCGGTTCGGGCTGCGTCCGTAGTCCTTTTCCACCTTGCGCGAGGCGGCGCGGCTATGACGGCGTCACAATCGGCAGCGCAGTCGATTCCCCTACGTGACGGACCCTACCTACCCATCGGTTTTGGAGGCCCAATATAGCCAGGCTCAGGCGCAGAACATGTTCAACTTCGCGCCGGGCGGTGCGATCCGTGAAAATGACCCCAACCTACACCGTTCCACGCGGATAGGGTCAACGCGGCTGGCAGTGGAGGACCCTCCCTTGCGGTCGGGCTCGGAGTGGGTGAACCGCAGGGTCATGCCGACCCGGAATCGAGCAGGCCTTCCAGTGGGCGCGCCCGGCCGATCCGAACGCCTTGCTGTTCTATAACGACTGCAACATCCAGGTGCCGGCGGATCGGTTGCCGGGCACCTTTGCCGGCTGTCAAGTAATTAGTAAACCGGGGGCACGACGATCGTTTTCGAGCCGCTTATCTCTTCAACAGTGGTCGGCGCAGCAGCCGGCGAAACAAACTGATAGAAGAAGGGTCCCAGGTTGGGATCAATGTAGATCGTGCAGGAAGGCGCGCAAGGAGTCATGCCGATGGAGGGGTCAGGCGTCGCAGGCGGCATCGTTGGATACAGATAACTGGATTGCAGAGTCGTTCCAGACGGCGATTTGGACGGCGCCTTTATCTGGTGGGACTTCAGCGTCATGTTAGCCGCACTAGACGGCAGGATGTAGACAACCGACTCGCCTTCACCCAGAGTCACTGAATCCTCCAATTGCGTCGGGGAAAGCTCGGACGTGTTGATGCCCGTCGCGGAAACAACGTACTTGGCGGCCCCGAACCCCAGCTTGTAAGGGGTAAGATCCACTGATATGCTGCGCTGCCAGTCGTTCCCATTCACGATGAGGAGCAGGTTGCCGGTAGCGCCCTGCCGCGCGGCGCTGCGGATGTTGAGACCGTACCCCGGGGAATTGAGCCGGGTGCCAAGAAGATAGGGGTCGAGGACGTTGGCGAGCAGGTTGGCCGCATAACTCATGGCTGTCCATGACGCGGTCTGAAGATTCTGCGGATTCGATCCGGTCTGGAAGGATGTCCCCGCAGGCGCGTCCGCGCGTCCGGCAACGTCCGAGGGAGACTCGAAGTAATAGAGCCGCTCTCCGGCGGCGCCCAGGGCCGCGGCGTCCATCATAACGGCCGAAACATGCTGCGGGCTGACACCTGGCGAGATGAGTGCGTCAACGCCCGGGTTGTAGGTGGCGCCCGATGCGCTCCCCTTGGTGTACTGTGGGCCGGTGAGGCTCACCTCCATCAGTTGCGGCCGATTCAGCATGAAAAAGGGCTGGCGGCTAAAGAACGTTTGCTCCATGGAAGAAACCATCTCCTGGATGCCCTCGGACCACGGGTAAGTAGTGCGCGTCTTCATGGAAGTAAAGTAATTGGACGCGTAATCGCTGATGCTGCCTGGACCCATCCAATTACCGTCGACCTGAGGCGGGTCTGTCGCCAGGCTGGGAAACGAGATCGGGACGGTTGGACCGGCAGTGATCCACGAGCGGAACGTCGTGAACGCCGAATTCGGAACCGGTGGGGAGCATGCCACGTTTCCGGTGCACCAATTGCCGCCGAACCAGAGAAATTGAAGACCGGACGCGTTCGATACCGTGTAAGATCCGCCGGGCGCTTGGGGCGCGGTGAAAGAAAAGCCGGTCGAAGTACTGCTCCCGACCGTGAAATAAGTGCCCGCGGCGTTGTCGAGACCGGTGTTCGGCGCGCCCGTCATCGCGAAGGTGTAACCGGCGGGAATCGGGTTATTCGGCCAATTGACGGTACAGTTTTGAGCGGCGCAGCTAACCCCCGTGAACAGATTACTCGCACCAATATTCCCCGCGGGCACTGGGTTGGGACCCCAAAGCATGCTGGCTTCATCGATTCCTTCGATGCCGATCCCTACCCCGGTCGAAGCCAGACTGGAGACGGCGTACTGCACGGCCTGCTTCCCGGACGGCCAGTTGAGCGTATACCAGGCGTCTCCACCGATACGGCGGAAGATGTCGTCGCCGGTGAGCAGCAGATGGTAGTTATTCGCTTGCGCCCACTGCATCTCCGCGCCGGTCTGCTGATTGAAATTCGATTGCCAGGTTGAGTAGCTCGCAGTGACATCCCACGGATTGATGTAAACGCCGAAGGACAGAGTGTTAAAGCCGGATTGAGCGAGCTGCGCGTTGACAGCCGGCGACGTGAAAGCCGTAGGACCCAACGTGAACGGCGAGATCACGAACAAGCTCTTGCCGGGATGAAACGATTGCAGAAGCTGTCCATTTCCGGCAAAGTGAGGCACGGCCGGAGTGCTCGTCACCCAGACATTCGCGGTCGAAGTTCGTGTTCCATCCTGAAGAGTCACTTGCGTGAACCCGGCGGCTACACCCTGCACGTTTCCGGTTCCGCTGACGGTAGCGACGGAAGCAGACGCAGAGGCGAATACGGGGGTGCTGCACGCTCCGGTCTGTCCGTCCGTGTAAATCCTGGTACATCCGACCTCGACAACGCTTCCCGGCGGCACGAATACATTTTGCAACTGGGGAATGATTTCCTGCAGCACATGGCCGTTCTGAAACTGGACAACCTGATTCACCATGCCGCGCCAGTTGACCCATTGCGGGTTCGTAGGGCCGGTACGCGAGTTCATCGAGATATCCAGTTCATGCGGTCCATTGGAAAACTGGGTGGTGTCAAGTGAAAATGTGACCGAATTCGGATTCTGCCAGGCGTTGTCGGTCCAGATAATCTGCTGTTGCGCGCCATCGATGTTTAAGGTCCAGATCGCGGGAAACGCCGCGGGGTCGGAGCCGGTGAGCGCGATCGAAACCGTTCCGGAGAGAGTTTGCGTCAGGTCCGGCGAGTTGACAACCAGAGTTACGCCGAGGTTCGCGATGGTCACGAGGCATTGGCCGGACGCGACCAGGTTTCCGGCGCCGTCGCGGGCAGTCGCCTGAATCGCCGACACTCCATCCATCGCAATGTTCGAGTTCCAGGAAAGCGAGAAGGAGGGCGCGAAGGCGGAGCCGATCGAATACGATCCCATTGCAAAATCGACGCGCTGCGCTCCCGGGGCAACAGCGGCCAGATTGACGGTGCCGGAGATCGTAGCACCGAGACAACCGGGCGATTCAAAGGTCAGTGTTGCGGCCGAGCCAACCCGCAGGCAAGTCAGCACGAATATCGGTAACAGGAGTTTAGATCGCATTCGAGGCAACGTTCGGCGGAACGGCCCGGAAGCTTTAGGGCATCCGTCTTACAGGGTCAGATGATTTGCATCATAGGCTCGCGCCACGCTCCACGCGGAGCCGCGCCTTCCCGCGCCCGCTCGATCGCTTCCGGTGTTCGCCGGGGACGCCGAAATGTCTCGCTTCCCGTGTCGAACGCAAACGGGCGGCACACCGGTTTCCGACAGCGCTCATGCGGGCGCCGCCCGCCCGGGAACACCCGACCGGCAGGGCGACCCTGTCGAGTGCCGGCGAATCGAGGATGGGCTTTTTCGGTGTCCTTAAGGCGTTCGCATGACCGTGACCATTCAGATCCCGTCCGATGTTGAAGCGGGGCGAATCGCTCAGGCGCGAGGCGATTCACCCGTCATCACCGGTGAAGTAATCTACGAATGTTCGTTGCCGGTTTTTGGAACAGCCGAAGATCTATGAAGACGATCTCCTCTCTTTGGGTTTTAGGACTAATCCTGTCGCCCTCGTTTCTCCGGGGTCAGGGAACGCAGCCTCCGCCTCCACCGCTGCCGGATGGGAAGACTGTGTCCATCCAGGTTGATCTCAACAGACCGGCCGGTATCTATAAGCCCATCTACAGTTGGTTCGGGTTTGACGAGGCCAATTACGCAACGATGCCCGATGGCAAACGCCTGTTGCGTGAGTTGCACGACCTGAGTCCCGTGCCGGTCTATATCCGCTCACATCACTTATTCACCTCGGGCGACGGGGTACCCGGACTCAAGTGGAGTTCCACAAACGTCTATTCGGAAGATTCTCAAGGTAGGCCCATTTACGATTTCAGGATCGTGGATGGGATCTTCGACCAGTATCGGGCAGCGGGCGTCCGACCTATGGTGGAGCTTGGCTTCATGCCCAAGGATTTGGCCGCGGAGTTACCGGATCGCAAAGTAGAATACCGTAGCACGAAGAGCATAATCTCGGGCGCATCCAACAATCCGCCTAAGGACTATGCAAAGTGGGGCGAGTTAGTTCGCGTCTTTACTTCGCACCTAGTAGAGCGATACGGCAGGGAAACTGTACGGCGCTGGTACTTCGAGGTCTGGAACGAACCGGACATTGATTACTGGCACTCTACGGCCGAGGACTATTGGAAGCTATACGACTACGCGGTCGCCGGCGTGCGAGCGGCGCTGCCGGACGCGAAGGTGGGAGGGCCGGCTACTACCGGACCGGGCGGCCAGAAAGGGGCTAAGTTCCTGGAGGGCTTCCTAAACCATATCCGTACCGGTAAGAGTGCGGCGAATGGACAGCCGGCGCCGCTAGATTTCATCTCCTTCCATGCCAAGGGGCAGCCGCGCACGGCGGAAGGGCACGTCCGGATGGGCATTGCCAGCGAACTAAGGGACGTTGACAAAGGCTTCGAGATCGTCAATCAGTTCCCCCGGTTCAGAAATCTCCCGATCATCTTGAGTGAAGCCGATCCGGAGGGCTGCGCCGCTTGCTCCAGCAAAACGAATCCCGCTAATAACTACAGGAACGGCACGTTGTACCCGGCGTATACCGCCGTTGCATACAAAGCCTTGTTCGATCTGGCGGATCGCCGAAAGGTTGACCTACTCTCGATGCTCAGCTGGTCGTTTGAGTTTGAGGACCGCGAGTACTTTGAAGGCTTTCGCGATCTTTCAACCAATGGGATCGACAAGCCCATACTCAATTTCTTCCGGATGGCGGCGTTGATGGATGGACAGCGTGTAAGTACCGCGAGCACCGGCCAGGTCCCGTTGGATTCCATTCTCGCGAATGGCGTACGTTCGGATGCGGACATCGATGCGCTGGCAACCGTGGGTGAGCGGAAGGCAGCGGTAATGGTGTGGAACTATCACGACGACTATGAGCCCGCAGGTGCTTCGCTTACGACGATTACAGCGCAAGGAATCCCGGCCGGTGTTGGGCGCGTGCTAGTGATGCATTACCGGATCGACGACACGCACAGTAATGCGTATTCCGTGTGGATGGCGATGGGGTCGCCGCAGCATCCGACGACTGAACAGTATGAGCTACTCAAGAGTAGAGCTGGACTGGAGTTGTTAAGTTCGCCCGCGTGGATGGATGTGAAAGACGGTCAGGTGAGTGTGACTACAAATATGCCGCGTCAGTCGGTGAGTTTGGTTTTGTTGAGTTGGGAGTAGAAAGCGCCATACTTCGGTCCTCGGTGGAGTGTCCTGGAATGGAGTGCTGAACGGTTCCGGAACCCGCTTCCTCACGGTCGCGGCTCAGTACTCCGGTTTCGCTGATGGGCGTGCTCCGCTTCCGCGTGTTTGATGCGCTGCTATTCTTCTTCATGCCGGTCTCCTTTTGCACCTTCAGAACAGCGCTATAAACGCTACGCCGCAATGGTATCGGTTTGTTGGATTTCTGTTAAATGACGGATCAGTGGCAATCGTCGCGACCTGGATGTGAGGATCGGGCGGAATGCTTCTCATCGGCGCCCTGCACTCTAACCAAGCAGCGCTTCGCCGCGCCGTAAAAAAAGCGGGGGGCGCCGAACGCGCGGCGCCTCGCCCGTTACTTGGCCGGAAAGTAAGCCGGAATGGTGAACACCGTCAGGAATTGCTTCGCGTGATAGTCAGGAAATTTGGAGAGCATTTCCTGCTCGACTGCCCGAC
>NZ_CAJCHS010000384.1 GCF_903970205.1 Nevskia soli
GCGAGTTGTTGGTGCGCGGGGCTGTCGAGTTCGCTCAAAGGAATCTGCGCATACTTCACCATGGAGGGTGGATCGAACATGCCGAGCTGGAACCGTGCCAGCATCAGGCGCTGCACCGATTGATCGATCAGCGATTCAGGAATCAAGCCTTGCTTCACCGCGCCGACTAAGTGCTCATACTCCACGCCGCAATTAAGGTCCGTTCCGGACTTCAGAGCAAGCGCAACTCCTGCTTCCGCCGTATCCGCGACCTTGTGATGAAGGTAGATATCGCCGATCGCGCCACAATCCGAGACGATATAGCCCTTGAACTTCCATTGATCACGCAGGATGTCGGTTTCGAGCCGCTTATCCGCGCACGCAGCCTGTCCATCGATGCGGTTGTAGGCGCACATGACGGAGTCGACGTGGGCCTCCTGCACGGCCATTTCAAACTGCGGCAAGTAAGTGGCGAACAGGTCCTGATCATCGATCACCGCATCGAAAACGTGCCGTTCCGATTCAGGTCCGCTATGCACCGCGTAATGCTTTGCCGTGGCGATTGTCTTGAAGTATTTCGGATCGTTCCCCTGCAGTCCTTTGATGAACTGCGCGGCAAGGGTACCGGTCAGGAACGGGTCTTCGCCGTAGGTCTCCATGCCGCGGCCCCAGCGCGGATCGCGGAAGATGTTGATGTTCGGCGTCCAGAAGGTAAGTCCCTCGTAGATATCGTGCTTGTCCCGCCGGATGAAGTCATTGTTCTTGGCGCGGGCTTCGTCCGATATCGCGGTAGATATGCGGAACAGCAGATCCGAATCCCACGTCGCGGCGAGACCGATAGTCTCCGGAAATACAGTGGCCTTTCCCGCGCGAGCTACTCCATGCAGACACTCGTTCCACCAGTTATACGCCGGGATTCCCAACCGCGGAATGGCGACCGAATCGTTCATCATCTGCGAAACCTTCTCTTCGAGGGTCATCCGCTTGACTAAGTCAGCGGCGCGCCGATCAAAGGGCACGCCAGGGTCCTTATAGACTTCTGGTGATTGGGCGAAAGCGATTTGCGCGGTTATAAACAAAAGTAGAGTTCTCATGAGTTCACGCCTGAGGCCAGAAATCCTCCGTCGACCGCGATAGCGGTTCCGGTCATGAAACTAGCGGCGTCCGAAGCAAGCAGAACAGCCGCGCCAACCAGCTCTTCGGGACGCCCGAAGCGATGCATCGGAGTGCGCGTAAGCAGTTCCCTGCCGCGTTCGGTGCCTTCGATGATCGAACGATTCAGTTCCGTCGGGAACACGCCGGGAGCGATCGCATTCACCAGGATGCCGTCGCGCGCCCATTC
Organism: Nevskia soli; assembly: GCF_903970205.1. Taxonomy (GTDB): domain Bacteria; phylum Acidobacteriota; class Terriglobia; order Bryobacterales; family Bryobacteraceae; genus Bog-113. The sequence goes on from NZ_CAJCHS010000384.1 coordinate 1,322, forward strand.
GCACCCGAGATTGCGAGTGAGTGAAAGCAGCGCGCTCTTCGCGGCAGAGTAGGCCGCGACTTCGTGAAAGGCGACATAGGAGCTCAGCGAGGCGATGTTGACGATGCGCCCTCGTCCGCTGGCCTTCAGAGCGCCGTGGAAAGACTGCGCCGACCGAACCGCGCCCGTAACGCCTGTGTCGAAAACGTCGTCCCAGCGCTGCTCGGGAACATCGAGCGTCGCTTGACGAAACGTGATCCCGGCGGCGTACACCAGAATGTCGACGCGCCCGAAGTGTTCGAGAACGCGATCGCGCAGCGCATCGATCGACTCACGGCTGCTCACGTCGCACGTCTGGCGCAATGTTCGTCGCCCCATAGCTTCGATCGCGCGCGACACTTCATGTACATTCGCTTCGCGGCGTCCAGACGGAACAACATCGGCTCCGTGTTCGGCCAGTCCCACGGAAAGGGCGCGGCCGATACCGGACGTCCCGCCAAGAACCACGGCAACGCGCGACGAAAGGTCGAATAGTGAAGGCATGGACCGTAAAACGGCGATGGGTCAATGCTACAACAGTGTCGAATGCAAGACCTTATTGAGGACGTTCTCGCGGCCGTGCCCTTCATCGATATGCATACCCACCTGTTTGCGCCGGAGTTCGGTGCGCTTGGGTTATGGGGCATCGATGAGCTTCTGACCTATCACTATCTGGAGGCCGAACTCTTCCGGTTCTCCGCGATTCATCCGCATACGTATCAGGCGATGACGAAGAGCGAGCAGGCGGATCTAATCTGGCAAGTTCTGTTTCGCGAGAATACGCCGGTTTCGGAAGCGACGCGCGGCGTGATCGCTGTACTGCAAGCTCTGGGATTACAGTCGGACACACCGGACTTATCCGAGATTCGGGAGTACTTCAGGGCGCAGGAACTCGAACCGCATATCACGCGCGTATTCGAGTTAGCGGGCATCGATAAAGTCGTCATGACTAATGACCCGCTAAACGACACCGAAGCTGCCTTGTGGCGCGAAGGCCCGAAGAGGGACCCGCGGTTCGAAGCGGCGCTGCGCCTGGATCGCATTCTGAACGACTGGCCGGATCACTTCGAGAACCTTTCGAAGCAAGGATTTCGCGTCCAGCGGGAATGCGGCGGATGGACCGCGTTCGAGGTGCGGCGCTTCCTCGATGGCTGGTGCGAACGAATGAATCCGCTCTACATGGCGGTTTCGCTGCCCGACGATTTCGAATATCCCGGCTCCGAGCCGCGCAACAAACTGTTAACCGAAGCCGTGCTGCCGGCGTGCCATGAACACGGTATTCCGCTGGCGCTGATGATGGGGGTGCGACGGCAGGTGAACCCGATGATCCAGCTCGCGGGAGATGGATCCGGCCGCAGCGATTTGCGGGCGCTCGAACATCTGTGCCGCGAGTTTCCGAATAACCGCTTCCTGGTAAGTGTCCTAAGTCGCGAGAATCAGCACGAGTTATGCGTCTACGCGCGCAAGTTCAGTAACCTGATGCCGTTCGGCTGCTGGTGGTTCCTGAATAACCCGTCGATTGTGGAAGAAGTAACGCGCGAGCGCATTGAGATGCTCGGGATGAGCTTCATTCCGCAGCACTCGGACGCGCGCATTCTGGAACAGGTGATTTATAAGTGGCGCAACACACGCCGGACGCTCGCGCCATTGCTAACCGGCAGTTATCGACTACTCGCCGAAGACGGAGGACACGTGAAGCGCGCAACCATCGAGAAAGACGTACGCCGCCTGTTCCGCGGAAATCTCGAAAGCTTTACGAGGCCGCGCGTTTCAGCGCCATCTTAAAGTTGTTGTCGCCCATCGTGACGTCGAGGTCGATCGAATCGCCTGCAATCTTGCCCTTATGCACGATCTTCGTATCGTTGAATTCGGTGCTGAACGTGATGTTCTCGCCGTCGACTGAGCCGTCGACAATCGGCGAGTCGCCCATCGGTGTCGTGACCGTGCCGGTGAGCTTACCGGCATCCACTTTGAAATTGAAGGTGACGGTCATGTCCTGACCGTCCTGGCCGGGCACAGAGCCGGTCCACTTGCCGGTCGCGTCCGCAGCCAGGGCAATCGCGGCGAACAAGAGAGTCATTAGAGCGAGTTTGAGTTTCATTTTCCTCCGCCTCA
>NZ_CAJCHS010000385.1 GCF_903970205.1 Nevskia soli
ACCGCGAAGTCCTCGTGATTCGGATAGACCTCGAGCTGCACGGGGCGTGGCAGCGTGATCTCGTATTTCTTCTGATAGGTCGCCAGCGCGCGCTCGAATTCGGGCTGAATGTAGAGGCGCAGTACGTCGGCCTCTTTCTTGTCGAGAAGCAGAATGGTCTGGCCTTCGCGGAACGTTTTGAAGTCGCCGTACTTATCCATCAACTTGAGGGTGTTCTTGGTCGGTAAGTCGGCGTAGTGGTTGTTGAAAGCCAGTTCAAGCTCCTGGTGGGCTTCGCTTTCGCGTCCCAGACGCATGAGGTTCAGGCCGAGCTGCGAATGAGCACTCCAGAGATCGGGCTCGACCGCGATGGCCTTGCGGAAATAAGTAATCGCGTCGTCGTAGCGTCGGTTCAGTTGAAGGAAGAAGCCGATCGATTCGTAACCGGCGCCGTCTTTCGGGTGCTCGGTCGCGATCCGATTGAGCCACTCGCCGGCATCGCGATGTTCGAGTAGATCGGCAGAGGCGTTGATGGCTTCGGCGGCCATGGATTTCGCGTTCAGCTTGAGTGCCGCGGCGGCTTCCTCGCGCGCGGTCTTCAAATCGCTGTCTTCGAGAGCGAGTTTGGCGAGCAGCTCGCGCGCTTCAACCAGATTGGGATCGGAGGCGAGCGCTTTGTGCGCTTCATCGATCGCCGAGCCTTCGAAATCTTCTTCCGCGATGAGAGCAAGGCCGAGGTGCGCGCCGGCGTTCTTGGGATCGATCGCGAGCGCTTCGTTGAAGAGACCCGCGGCGTCCACGGGAGCGAAACGTTCCAGCAGCAGGCGTCCCCACCGAACCTTGAGATTCGCGTCTTTCGGATGCTGCTCGACGAGCGCCCGGAAGGCGTCGTTCGCGCCGAAGTAATCGTGCTGGCGCCAGAGCGCTTCGGCTTGGTTGCTGGAGGTCTGCGCGGTCAATGCCGCGGCAAGCAACACTCCAAGGAGAAATCTCATCGATCGATTTCCCCCTGCGTCTTGGCGAGTTCGATCAGGAGCGCCGTCAGCTGCTTCTTGTAATCGGCCTCGTCCATCGTGTTCTTCTGCTGCTTCAGCGCGTCGATCTTGGCTTCGAGATCATCGCGCTGGGCCATCAAGTGCTTCTTCGCGGGGTCCGCTGCCGCACTGGCCGCACTGCCGAAACGGACGACAGTGAACAATCCTGCACGCGACGAATCGCTGATCGCGGGATGCTCGGTAGCGATGCGCTTTTCTTCTTCGTAGAACTTCGCGGTCTTATGCTGCGCGTAGGTAAACGCTTCAAGGGCGCTGATCGATTCGTTCTTATCCGTATCGGCCGTGTTGTCGTGCAGGGCCTCGATCCAGAAGCGCGCGAACACCGTGGCGTTGCGTTCCATTCCGTCGCGGGTCGCGGTGACAACGATGCGGCCCGGATGTTCCAGCGGCTTCAACACCGCGCCACTCGCGCTGGTGGTATCGGCAACGAGTTGCTTCGATGCCGGCACGCGGTTCAACATTTCGGCCAGTTCGTGCGCGCTTAGATCGGGGCCGGGGATGTTGAACTTGTAATCGTCGCCGTCGAAACTGCCGTGGCCGATCATGAGGAGAACCAGAGCGTCCGCCGGGGTTGCCTGATGCGCGATTTGATCGAGCGCAGATTGAATGGCCGCTTTGTTCGCTCCCGCCCCCTTGAGTTCGGTGACGGCGGAATCGCCTCCCGGAGCATTGAACGCCTTGGCGGCTTCATCGGCTAATCCGCTGAAGCGCTGCTCGTAATCAGGTTCGCCGCCAAGCCCGGCGATGACGAGGTAGAACGTTTTCGCCGGACACACCACGGGCAGCAGCGCCGCCAACCACAGAAGCCGCTTCACACGATTCCCCATCGCCGCCGCAGCAGCCATTCGGAGCCGCGCAACCCGAGCGCTAGCAGCAGCACGATCGGCATGTCCCACAAATCCAGCAATTCGTGTTCGGAAATACCCGCTTCGGAGTAGGCAATTTCATCGGCCAAGTGACGCGCCTCGCGGGGCGTATAGTAATGACCGCCGGTTTGCGCCGATAGTTTCTCCAGCAGGTCGCGATTCTGTGTCGAACGGAAGTTTTCAGCCACGCCGTCGTCGCGGCGGAAGGTAACCACGTCGCGGCCGATCTCGCCGGACGGATTGGAAGCCGTCACTTCAGCCAGGTAAGCGCCGGCTCGGGGAGCGGTCCATTCGCCCGTGTAAACGCCCGTTTCCGATGCCGCGGGCTGCAGTTGCAGGGTGGCGTTGACGCCGTCCGGTCCGATGAAATGGGCCTGGACGACTGCGCCGGCGAGCGGCTGATACGTCTTGTCGCGCACTTCGACCCGCAGCGGGACCTTATCTTCATCCGCCAGCACCTGCTTCGGCGTCGATGCGGAAACCGTGCCGGGAGTGTCGTTCACCAGCCACCGCGTCATCTGCTGCCAGAACGAAGCCAGCGTCTTGTCGGTGTGTTCGGAGCGCATCTGCCAGCGCCACATCCCGCCGGTGGCGAGGACCGCCGTGCGTCCGCGTCCGTACGCTTCGGTCGTGAGCAGCGGTGTTTTGCGATGTCCCGGCGGGATGATTTCGGCGAGCACGGCAGCGCCGGGTTTGGGGTCGCCCACCGCTTGCCAGTTTGCGATTTCCGGCATTTTCTTCCAGCGCTGCTCGTTCTTCACGGGGTCGTCATCGATGCGAGTGAGCGCGCTATCCAGACCCGCCGGCGCCAGCTCGGTGTTGGAATAGACGCGCTGGAACGTGGTTTGTGTGGCCGGCAGGTGGACCGGCAGCATTTCGGCGATCGGGGTCGCGCCGTAACCGCCGTCGGAAAGCGCGAACCGGCCGCCCAGGAACAACACGCCGCCGCCGCGGCGTCCCGCGAATTCCTTGATCATGTCCTGCTGCGCGGGGGTAAACCAGTTGGCTTCGGTGCTGCCGATGATCAGCCCGTCGTAGGCGAACAGTTCCTCGGGCTTGGCCGGGAAGCCGGCTTCGAGTTCGGACGGATCGCTCACGCCTTGCCGGTAAATCTTGTTGGGCGTGGTGCGGAGCATGCTGACCAGCTGGATTTGAGGATCGTCATCCGCGGCGCGGCGGATGAACTTGTATTCCCAGCGCGGCTCGCCTTCCACATATAGGACGCGCGGCTTGCGGCCGGACACATTTACCAAACGAGAAAGCGCGTTGTTCTGAACGTTGTCTTCGTTGGGCAGCGGGTCGACCCGCGCAACCAGATTGAGCGCGCCTGCCGGACCCGCGTTCAACACCAGCGGGACGGCCTGATTTTCGTGCGTGAGATCGACCGTTTCCGACGCGAGGATCTTGTCGCCGTCGGCCACAGTGACGCGCGCCTTTTCGCCGGTGCATCCGGTCTGGTGCAGCGCGACCCGCGCTTCGATGCGCGATCCGGCGAGCGTGCGCTGCGGGACGGCGAAGTCTTCCACTTCAACGTCGCGGCGCAGCTTGTCTTTGCCGAAGCCGATCGTATTAACGGGGATGCGCGTCTGTCGCAGGCGCTGGATGGTGGCGAAATCGATCCCGCCGGCATTCTCCGCGCCATCGGTCAAAAGGATCGCGGCGCCGAAGGGCAGCGAGGTTGACTCCGTCGCGATGTCGCGCAAGCTCTGGGCAATCCGCGTTACGTTGGCATCGGGCGGCTGGAAGAAGCGCGTCTGATCGACGCGTTCCGCATCCGCGCCGAACCGGTATAAGCGCACCTGGAAACGGCGTCCGAGAGAATCGAGCAATCCGTTATGCAGCAGCTTGGAAGCGGCGTCGAATCGCGTCTGGCCGTCTTCGTCTTTGATCGCCATGCTCCGCGAAGAATCAAGCAGAACGGCAACGATGTTCTGCTGCGGACGCAGGGTCGCGACGCTGATCGCGGGATGCCAGAGAAGCAGCAGCAGCAATGCGATCAGAGCGGTCTCGAGACTCCAGATCGTGATCCGGCGAACCTGCGAAAGCAAATGGGCGTGACGGCGAATGTTCCAGAAGAGCAGCGCCCCGCCCGCAATCACCAGCAGCAACAGCACCCACACCGGTAGCGGCGCGAGCAACAAGTAATGCCCACGCGAGAACACTGCCGGAGGATATTTGAACAGAAGCTCAAACATGAGAAGGGACCCTCAGTGGGTCATTGCATAGATGATGTAGTTGATTCCTAAACGATAGGCCTGCGACGTATATTTCTCAGGATATTGCGGATTGTCGGCGTGCTCCCAGGCATCGCCGTCGTCCTGATTGAAACACATGGTGACCATGAGGCGGCCGCGGTCGTCGTAAATACCTCGCCAATGGGGGACAACGCCATCCTTCTCATAAACCTTACCGCTATAGACGTATTGCAGCCCCGGAACTTGTACGCGATTTTCGAGATCGTAAAGAACGTGAAAAATCGGATCTTTATCTTCGATTTCGACGATGGGACGGTCCGGAAAGATACGGCTCATGCTGGCGACGAACACTTCCCACTCATACGTTCCGTGAAAATCGTCGACCATCAGGAAGCCGCCGCGTAGGAAATACTCGCGCATCATTTTTACTTGCGCATCGGTCAGGTCCCAGTGGCCGACTTCGACGGCGTAGACCCAAGGCCAGTTGTAGACCTCGTCGGTGTTCATGTCGATCACCTGCTCGGTGGAGCGAGTGTGGATGCGCGTGAGGCGGCGAACGCCTTGCAGGAACTGGCGGTCGGCTTTCGGGAAATCGGTGGGCCAGGTGCCGCGCTCGCCGGCGTATTCGGTGTAGCGGCCGGAGGGATAGCGCAGGCGGGCGAAGGTCCACTCGGTGCGCTCGAACGCGCCGGGCGGAACTGTAGTGGGATTGTCTTCTTCGCCGGGATACTGTTTGAACTGGGCCTGAAAAGCGAAAACCGCGCTAATGGAAAAGCACAGTACAACGATCGCCGGAAGCGCGATGCGGACCCGCATGGGAACGACTTCTGGTATGGTCCGAGAATAACATGGGGGGCAAAGTTCTATTAGCCGCGGACGAACCACATATGGCCGCGGCCACCCTGGGGAAAACGCGGAAGTAGGCGCCTGCAAACCAGTATTTGAAACGATGCAAATACCGCTCTCGCGCGCTAAATCATCACGCGGCAGTGAACGAAATTCCGGCAAAGGTCACGACGCTCGCTTCGTCGATATTCCACTGCTCGTAGCGATGCACTTGTCCTCGCGCCTGCGGAACAGCTTTCAGAAAGGTGTAGATCGGCGCGGAGCCGCACCAGCGCAGATCGTCCCGATTTTGCTGCACCAGATCCCAGAAACCCGACGCATTGCCGGCCGCGATCTGCTCATTGCGCGCGGCATCGCGTGACGCGACTTCCGCCAGGTGGCCTTCGTTCGCGCGAGCGCTGACGCGGTCCCCGTACCGGCGGCCGATGTGCGCCATGTCGACGCCGAGCACCCAGGCCACGCGCTCGCTCTCCGCCGCCGCAATCTCGCCGAGTTCGCCCAGCACGCGCGCGACGCCTTCGTCATCCTCCGGCATCCCGCGTCCGTAAATACTCTGAACAAACGCGCCGCAGAGAATCGGAACGATCCGAATATCGGGACCATACAGCCACTGCAAGAAGAGCACTTGGAACTCGATGGAATGCTCGACCGAGTGGCAGTAATCCTCGACGGTGACGCCGGAAGCCGCGCGCGAGGCGAGGCGATCGATCATCGGCAAATCGATCTGCGTGCGGCCGAGAGGCGTTTCGAATGGCTTGCGCGTGAGTCCGAACTTCTCCGGTTCACCGTAATGCGACGTCCCGAGAATGATGAATGTTCGCTCTCGCGCGCGGCGGGGCAGCATCCGGTATGCGGCACGATACGATTGCCAGCCGCCGAACGGACTCACGTGCGGCGCGGCAATCGCCATCACGTCATTCGCCTGGGTCGGGGAATCGGAGGCATCGAGATATCCGTTCATGGTCTCTCGCAGCGCGTTGAGTTCGTCGGGATATCCGCCGCCCGCCTGCGCGGCCGTTCTCACCGGCGCCTCGGCAAACCGGCGCTCGCGCTCCTGCTTGCGCTGCGCGAATGTTTCGTCATCCAGGAAGGCACTATCGCGAAGCGCGGCGTGCAGCTGATCGCACAGCTGTGTGGTGTCCAGATGTCCGGCGATGCGAACCAGCTCGGCCCGCAGATCGAGTGCGCTGTGCTCGCCGTCGAAGAATTCGAGACACGGCGCGAGGGCCCACGGAAGGATCACAACGGCGTCCGAGTACCGCATGGGATCGCGGATCAGTAAGCCGGGCCGGTCGGCAGCCGGCGACGGCATGATGTCAAGGTCGCGCCGCAATGCCGCCAGCATCAACGATTCCGGGCCGGAGCGGCTGCCTCTCGGTCCAGCAGATCGCGCACCAGAGCTTCCAACTCCGCGATGCGCGACTGTAGGCCGGTGAGCGTCTGAGCGACGGGATCGGGCAGCGTCCCCTGCTGGTGCAAATCGGGCATCGAATCTTTGGACCGAACAATCTTGCCGGGAATTCCGACGACGGTGCTGTTCTCCGGAACGGATTTAACGACCACCGAGCCCGCGCCGACTTTCGATCCGCTGCCAATCGTGATATTACCCAGCACTTTCGAGCCGGCTCCGAGAACGACGCCGTCGCCGATGGTCGGGTGCCGCTTGCCGGGCTCGGTTCCGGTCCCGCCCAGCGTCACGGCCTGATAAATCAGAACATCGTCGCCGACCTCGGCGGTTTCGCCGATCACCACCGCCATGCCGTGGTCGATGAACACACGCCGGCCGATCGCGGCGCCGGGATGGATCTCGATTCCAGTGATCCATCGCGCGTATTGCGAGATCATGCGCGCCGGCAGATACAGCTTGGAACGGTACAGCCAGTGCGCGACGCGGTGTGAAATCGTGACGTGGAAGCCGGGATAGCAAAGAACCACTTCGAGCGCACTTCGGGCGGCCGGATCTTCGCGGAGGATCGTACGGACGAGCTCGCCGAGTTCACCAAACATGCGCACCCTGATTGTAAGAGATGCGGGTAAGACGGACGAGGGTGCGGAAGCGTTTGGACTGGCGGATTAGTGCGAGAATCCGGGACCCGGCAAAGAGATCTCGAAAACCCGCGCCGATTCTTGTCCTTTGCAACGGCCCTCGGAATGCAACTAAGTGCGCGGAGATACAAAGTGCGTAAACTACTGTTGACCGCGTTTTTTGGGATTGCCGTTGGAATCGGTTCCCTTCAAGCGCAAGCTGTGATACGAGTCGGCCCACCGAGACCGCTTGTAGAAGTCCGGGGCGTTCGCCCCAGCCCCAACCATGTATGGGTTGCCGGCTATCATCGTTGGGATGGAAATGCCTACGCTTGGAATGCGGGCCGATGGGAAGCACCACCCCGTCCGCACGCCGTTTGGGTAGCGCCCCGCTATCGACATACGCGTGACGGCTATGTCTT
>NZ_CAJCHS010000386.1 GCF_903970205.1 Nevskia soli
CGACTGTAGCAGCGCGAAGTTGATTAGAGAAATCGCGCTTTGTCCGCCCGGCGTGATGAGCGTGCGGTAGCCGCCCTCTAACTCACAGACTCTGGCCGCCAACTCCAACGTAGTCGGCGTGCCGTAAAGTCCATAGGTGTAGCCGTGCTCGTATTGGTCCCACGCCTCAGTGACCGCGGCGGCATTAGGGAACAGCGTGGTTGACGCGCGATAGACAGGAACGTTGAGCGACCGGAAACCTTCAGGTACGCGCGCATCGCTGTGGATAAGTTTGGTCTTCCAGTTCTTGCTCATGTAAGATCAAGGGCTCAGCGTAGGTCTAAGCCGCCCACTCCGACGCACGACTTACCCGGCATCTTCTTCCATTGGATCGGCCCCACGGATCGGTTCGTCCCTTCGTGCCACTCGCCCGTAGAGCGCGAACAGATTCGGAGCGACGTGTAACTTGGATGTCGTCCGTCCAAGCAGTTAACGTCTTCATCTCGCCTGCGCTCAACCATGTACCAGCGAACCGGCTCGTTGTCGCGCCTGCCGTCGGCCGCTTCAACACGACGTCGCTCCGGACCTGGCCGCGCTCAAACCGACCACTCCAGCTATCAGTGTCAGCATGCCAGAGTAAGTCGACATTTGTCCGGGCGCGTTGGTTTTTCCGCCGAGCCGAACGCGTAGACGATTCCCGTCCCATATCGCACCTCCATCCTCGGCATCCGTGAAAAAGCTAAACCCACGTTGGCCGACGTCCGCCCCGGCTCGTTGAAAGAGTCCGACGGTAAGCTGCTGTTCCACCTGACGCAATGGGCTGAAACTGGCTTGACCACCACTGACCTCGGTAGTCGGCAGCACATTCATCAGCTTAGCCATATGTGAAGTCATCGCACCGGATTCAACAACACGCCAACGCCCGCAATCTCCACCTCCACCATATCCCCCGGCTTCAGTGCAAATGTATTCCCCGGAGTACCCGTATAGATCAGATCTCCAGGCAGCAGGGTGATCCACTGGCTCGCATAACTCACCACCGAAGCGCAGTCGTGGATCAAGTCCGATGTCGATCCATCCTGCGCCACCACACCGTTCACCATCGTCTTAATCGGGAGGTTATTAAAGTCCACGCCCGTGACAACGGCCGGCCCGAGTGGCGCAAATGTATCGCACCCCTTGGCGCGCCACCATTGCAGGTCCTTGTGTTCTCCGCGCTGCCATCCACGGTCGCTCACGTCATTCCCGCAAGTCACCCCAAAGATCGCTGCCGCCGCCTCATCGCGGGGCGCCGATCGCACCCGCTTTCCGATCACCAACACGAGTTCCCCTTCGAAATGCACATCCGTCGCGCCCGGCGGAATCACAATGGCCTCGCCCGGTCCGATGAGCGATGAGGGCGGCTTGTAAAAAAGCTCCGGCGATTCGGGTTCCTTCCGCCCCGCCAGGTGGCTGCGATAATTCAGCCCCACCCCAATGATCTTCGATGGCTCACACGGAGGGAGCAGGACCACGTCCGCGAGCGGCAACGTGCGGCCGGTTCGCGGTCCCGGCGCAAACAGATCCCCCTCCATCTCGTGAACTACGTCACGCTCCAGCATTCCAAAGTGTGCGGCTGCAGCAGTTCTAAATCGAACGAATTGAATAGGCATCAATAACTCATTACCCGTTCCGGAAGATAGTTTATGGGAGAATACAAAGAACTAACAAACTGCGTTCAGGGACCCCCATGGAGAAATCAACGCAGAACATTCAGGATAGCTTCCTGAATAATGCACGCAAAGAGAAGACTGTCCTGACCATCTATTTGATGGGCGGCGTTCGCTTGAACGGCCGCATCAAGAGCTTCGACAAGTACTCGTTGATCCTCGAATCGAACAATCAGGAGCACCTGGTCTTCAAACACGCCATCTCGACCGTGGTTTCCGGCCGCGCCGGACACTACATGACGGCGCATGCTCCCGCCGGCCGTAGCGGGACGGAAACCGAACCCGGCCAACACGACGCCTCGGAGGTCTAGCCGCGGAACGCGCTGTCCTGGTCGGCTTTGAAATTCGGTCCGCTTCGCACGTCAGCCATGCGGAGGAGTTCCTTGCGGAGCTTAAAGAACTTGCGGCTACGGCTGGAGCTCAGGTGCTCGCGTCCATTTCTCAGTCGCGTCACAAAGCGGATGCGGCCACGCTCTTCGGCCGCGGCAAAGTTGACGAGATCAAAGCACTTGCGGAGTCGGTCGGGGCGGATCTTGTTATTGTCGATTTCGATCTCAGCCCCACGCAACAGCGCAACCTTGAAAAGCTGCTCGATACGAAAGTCATCGATCGCACCCAACTGATCCTCGATATTTTCGCTTCCCGCGCCCGCACCAGGGAAGGCCGCCTGCAAGTCGAGCTTGCCCAGTTGAATTATCTGCTTCCGCGCTTATCCGGCCATGGCGTTTCCATGTCGCGGCTTGGCGGCGGCATCGGGACGCGCGGACCGGGCGAAACCAAGCTCGAAACCGACCGCCGGCGGATCCAGGGCCGCATCCGGAAAATCGAATCCAATATCGAGAAGGTGCGAGCCGGCCGGGCGCTGCATCGGCAACAGCGCCAGGCGGTTCCGCTGGCGACGATCGCGCTTGTCGGCTACACCAACGCCGGCAAGAGCACTCTATTCAACCGGCTCACTCAGGCGGGCGTGCTGGCCGACCGCAAGATGTTTGCCACTCTCGATCCCACCGTCCGGGCGCTTCAACTGCCATCCCGCCGCCGCGTGCTGCTCAGCGACACCGTAGGTTTCATCCGTAATCTGCCCACATCGCTGGTGCACGCGTTTCGAGCCACGCTCGAGGAAGTGGCCGATGCGGCGCTCATCCTGCATGTGATCGATGTGTCCTCCGAACAGGCGCCGGCCCAAACCGCCCAGGTGTTCAAAGTGTTGAACGAAATCGGAGCTTCCGGGACGCCCCAGATTCTGGTGCTCAACAAATCCGACCAACTGGTCCCGAACCCGGACCGGCCGGCAACCGATCCGGCGGCCTTAACGCGAAATGTCCTTAGGGAATCCCCGAATGTCGAGCATGCGTCGGTTCTCATCAGCGGACTAACGGGCGCCGGCATCGCCGATCTGCTTCGATGTATTGACGAAACCCTCCCCGAAGAAGCCCTTGCTTTCGGGCATTACCGCATTCCCGCCGGTGATGGCGCCGACATCGCGCGGGTGCATGCCGACGGACGTGTGTTTTCCGTGGAGTATCATGACGATGTCTGTGAAATCGAAGCGGCCGTAACGGCGACCTTAGGCAAACGGCTCGAACGCTTCGCAGTCGATTCGACGGAGCCTGTGGAAAATCCTGTGAGGAACTCGGTATGAACAATCGTTTCCCGCGAGTTTCACCCGTCCCGCAAATAGATTACCGGCCGGCCGGCAGACGGATAGCATCCTTTCAGAATGAGCAGTTTAGCAGCGGCTCCGATTTAATCAAACAAATCAATGCTGCGGTCCTAAGTTTGACAATGGACAGCCCGTTTTTCCACAAAATCGAGCGAGGCTGCTCGTGAATCTTCCCAATTTGTTAACGCTTCTGAGGATCTTTTTTGTGCCGATTCTGGTGTCGGTAATGGTTCAGGAGCGGATTTCGTTTCACTGGGGCGGTCTCTTCTTTTCGAATGATTTGCTCGCGCTCGCCATCTTTCTAACCGCCGCCGGTACGGATTTGCTTGACGGTTATCTGGCACGCCGCTGGAGACAGGTGACAACCGTCGGAACATTGCTCGATCCGATTGCCGATAAACTTCTGGTTTCCGCCGCATTGATTGCGCTTGTTCAAGTGCGCGCCGTTCCCGCCTATCTGACCATTTTGATTGTCGGCCGGGAATTTGCCGTATCGGGTCTGCGCAGTATCGCGGCGGCTGAGGGCTATACCATTCAAGCCAGCGACCTGGGAAAAACGAAGATGATTTCGCAGATCGTTGCGATATCGGTGGTTCTTGCCGGACTGCGTCATCCTTCGATGCGTACTTTCGGCTCGGTTTGTTTGTGGATTGTGGTGATTTTTGCGCTGGCGTCCGCGGTACAGTACTTCCGGAAATTCTGGCGTCAGGTGGATGAACGCGTTAAAACGCGGCGCCGGACGGAGCTGCTGATGGAAGAATCGCGGAAGCTCGGCCAACAGCGGGGTCAGAGGGGTTCGGAAACCGGCGTGGGCGTTCGCACCTGAGCTCCCGACGGAGTCAATGTGACCACTCGAATCTGACCTTTCGGTCCGATCGGCGCCACGTCATTCCCGTTCAGTTTGAGCTTGATGGCGCCGGCATTTCCCGCCCGGACGCTCACCACTGCGCTTGCATTTACCATTTTGGTTTCCCCTGAACTCAGGGTTCCCGCAAATAAAACCTTCCCGTCAGCTGTAATCTGCGTCCAGCAGGGCTCGTCAGCCGAGACGACGACATGCACGTTTCCGCCGGTGCCGGGCGCGACGGCGGGCGAGTCGAGAGGCGCTGGTTCGGGAGTGGCGGGCGCCGGATTTTCCGGCGGCTTCGCGACGGTCTGTTGGTTTCCCGGTGTCGTCGCGGGTGCGCTGCGAACCGTTGCGGCCGCGACCGGTTCGTGTGCGGCTTGTCGCCGAGCCTGCCAATATTCGTATGAATAGTAGGCTGCCGCGCAAACCACTATCGTCAAAACAAATGTGACGAACGCCGATACCGTATTGTTATCGAAGACGCGTCCCACCACGCCGGGCCGCATATTCGGTACGTGAAAGCGCGCTTCCGGCACCGTGAATTGGGGTTCCGGCATCTGCTGTTCGCGATTGAATTGCTCCACCATCGCCGCCGGATCCATCCGCAGGCACTCAGCATATTGCCGTACAAAATTCCGCGCGAAAATTACTCCGGGCAGCGATTCAAACTCGTCCTGTTCGATATGTTTTAGGGTGCGGACGGCGATCTTGGTGTATTCCGCGATCTCTTCCAGGTCCAGCCCTTGCCGGATGCGTTCCAAGGCAAGTGTGCGGCCTACGGTGGGCATGAAAAAGGACTTGCTCCTCGCCAACTATATAATACGACAAGGCGAGCCAAAGCTTAGTGGCTGAACCAGTTACCTCTATTTTTGAAGAACCGCCGTCACCTTTTCTGATTTCCGTTATCGTCGTCAATCATAATCGCTGCTCGCTCTTGCGTGCCTGCCTTACGTCGTTGTATCAGCAGATGGACGCATGCGCGGAGATCATTCTCGTCGACAACGGCTCTGAAGACGGGTCGGCGGAAATGACGCTCGCCGAATTTCCGGAAGTGCGCGTGATCCGAAATCCTGAGAACCGCGGCTTCTGCGAGGCGAACAATCAGGGCATTGCGGCGGCCCGCGGAGCTCTCGTCGCTCTGCTGAACAACGACGCCGAAGCGGATCCGGACTGGCTCAATGAACTCGCGCGCGTCTTTCAAATTTCGAGTGATGTCGGAATGGCGGCTTCGAAGATTGTCGTGTACTCTGATCCAACACGCATCGATAAAGCCGGGCATCTGATCTGGCTGGACGGGCAGAATCGCGGGCGCGGCACCGGTTCGCTCGACAACGGACAGTTCGATCGCGAAGAAGAAGTGCTGTGGCCGGATGGGTGCGCCGCGATGTATCGAAAATCGATGCTGGATCAGATCGGCGGCTTCGACGAAGATTTCTTCGCCTATGCGGACGACGCGGAGCTTGGTCTTCGTGCGCGGATTGCCGGTTGGCGATGTATTTACGCGCCGCGCGCCCGCGTCCGGCATCATCGAGGCGCCACGCTCGGGGTCGCCAGTACCCGCCGGCTTGCCCTCATTGAACGCAACCGGGTACTGCTTGCGGTGAAATTGTTCCCGTGGAGTCTTCTTTGGCTGAATGGGTTTTACTATGGGTGGCGAATATTCGCCGGGGCGCGTGCGGCGTTTGCGGGTCGCGGCGAGGCCGCGCTGTTTCCGGGATGGCGCGGTAAACTTCGCATCGCGCGAACCCTGCTGGCCGGAGACCTGGCTGCCCTGCGCTTTATTCCGCGCATGTTACGTAAGCGCGCGCAGATTCTTCGGACTCGAAAACTGACTTCCGCGGAAACGCGCCGATTGATTCTCGCCTATCAGATCCCGCTGGATGAACTCGTGTCGCAGGCGGCGATCGAGTAGATGGATCGCGATCTCTGTGTCCGTTGTAACGCGGCGGATGGCGATCCTTTCTTCGAGCAAACGGATCGGCTCTACAACACGACCCAACGACAATTCCAGATGGTTCGCTGCCGGCAATGTGGAATGGCGCGCCTGTCTCCGCCGCCGCCCGCGTCCGCACTGAGTGCCTACTATCCGGATCGCTACTGGTTTGATGCGCGGGGCGACCAGCTCTCTCGAATCGCGGAATCGTATCGCGTGCTGGTGCTTCGCGATCACATCGCGTTCATCGAAGGCGCATATCGCCACGCGAAGGCGACCGGTCCCGTGCTCGATACGGGTTGCGGCGGCGGTCTGCTCCCCGGCTTGCTTCGGAAGCGCGGCATTCCTGCATTCGGACTGGATTCCTCGCTCACCGCGTGCGCGCTTGCCTGGTCGGGCAACGGCGTACCGGCTGTAAATGGCGATCTCAACAAAGCGCCCTTTCACCCGCGCTCGTTCGCGCTGATCACTATGTTTCACGTTCTCGAGCATCTTCACCATCCGGCGGCGTACCTGGGCGCGGCCCGCGATCTGCTGCGGGACGACGGCCGCATCGTCGTTCAGGTCCCTAACCGGGCGTCCTGGCAGGCCCTGCTTTTCGGCAAAAATTGGAATGGATTCGATGTGCCGCGCCATCTGCAGAACTTCCGCGCGGAAGACATACAGGCACTTCTGGAACACAGCGGATTCACCATCATGCGGCGTAAGTTCTTCTCGCTGCGCGATAATCCCGCCGGGTTTGCTACCAGCCTGGCTCCGCGGCTCGATCCCGTTGCTCGCCGGGTTCGGGGGCTGCCTTCGAACAGCTTGCACCTGGCCGCATACGCAGTGCTGGCCGGATTGGGGTTGCCGTTTGCATTGCTGGAGGCCGCATTCGCTCGCGGTTCGAGCGTCATGCTGGAAGCGCGAAAGCGATGACGGCGACCGGATTTCTGAGTCGCGCGCCAAAGCCGATCCGAGAATGGGCGCTGCACTTCGAGTGTGCGATCGATCGCGCGGTCCGGCAATTTGCCGCGCAACTCGCTCCGGGCGCGTTCGTGCTCGACGCGGGTGCAGGAGAATGCCGCCATCGACAGGAGTTCTCGCAACAGCGATATATCGGGGTGGATCTCGGCGTAGGGGATTCACGGTGGAACTACGGTCATCTCGACGTTGTAGCGGATCTGACCGCATTGCCGTTTGCGACAGCCACGTTTGACGCGGCGCTCAACGTCGTCACGCTAGAACACCTGTCCGAGCCTGCCGCAGCCTTGCGCGAAATCGGCCGCGTGCTGCGAACCGGCGCGCCTTTTCTGCTGGTCGCCCCGCTCGAATGGGAAGAGCACCAGCAGCCCCACGACTATTTCCGTTACACTCGCTACGGCCTCGCGCTGTTATTGCGCCAAGCTGGTTTCGAGCCTGTCACCATCACACCCGCCGGCGGTTTCTTTCGGCTGCTCTCACGGCGCTTGTTGAACGGACTACAATTTTTTATGAGCGGGGCGCGCTGGATCTTATTTCTGCCGGCAGCCATCGTCTTCGTGCCGCTCTCACTTCTGCTGCTACTTTTCGAACCATTGGACACACAACGGAACTTCACCCTCGGCTATATATGTCTCGCTCGCAAGCTCTGATTTTTTGCCTGGCCGCATCATGTGCGGTTTCGGCGTTCGCGCGTCCGTTTAGCGGTGAAAAGGCGTTGGCATTTACGCGCGAGGCCGTGGCGGATGGTCCGCGTCCGTCCGGTTCGCCTGCAATCGAGCATCTTCGCGTGCAAATCCTCGCCGAGCTGAAGCGGACCGGCTGTAAAGTCTCGTTTGACGACTTCACCGCGACAACTCCCGACGGCGCCGTGAAAATGCGCAATATCATCTGCACATTTCCGGGCAAGTCCGGCCGCGCGGTCGTGATCACAGGTCACTACGACACGAAGAAGCAGCCCGGCTTTGTAGGTGCAAACGACGGCGGGTCATCCACCGGATTCTTAATGGAGTTGGCCGCGGCATCCGCCGGAGCGCCGCGCACGGACGACCTGGTTATCGTCTTCTTCGACGGCGAAGAAGCGGTTAAACAGTGGCAAGACGGAGATAACACTTATGGCAGCCGTCACCTGGCTGAAACCTGGAAGAACGACGGGATGTTAGGTAAGATCAAAGCTCTTATCAACGTAGATATGATCGGCGATAAGGATCTCGATCTTATCTATGACACGAATTCGACCACCGATCTGCGGAACCTGGTTTGGACGGTTGCCGAGAAGTCCGGCTATGGCGCGCATTTCCCCAGAACGCCGAGCGCGATGGAGGACGATCACATCCCATTCATTCAAGCGGGAGTGAAGTCCGTGGATTTGATTGACTTCACATTCGGTCCTCGAAATCAGTACTGGCATACCACGCAAGATACAATGGACAAGCTAAGTGCGAATAGCTTCGCCATCATTGGCGCCGTCGTGATGGACTCCATCCGCGAGTTAGAGGCGCAACCCTGATTTGCGGCGCATTCGTCGTGGATAAGCCGGCCGGCTGGACATCCCACGATGTAGTCAATAAGATCCGCCGCATCACCGGGGAACACTCGGTCGGACACTTAGGGACACTCGATCCGCTGGCGACCGGAGTTCTCCCGCTGTTGCTCGGCCGGGCGACGCGGCTGGCAAAGTTTTACGGTAGTTCCGATAAGGTCTACGAGGCTACGATCCGTTTTGGTTTCGCGACAACGACTTACGATACCGAAGGCGAGGCGACGACGGAGGCAGTCCCGGTGAGTCTAGATCCAGAGCAACTCGAATTAGCGCTGGCGCAATTTCGAGGCCCGATCGAACAGGTTCCCCCGGCATTTTCCGCGAAGAAGATACGCGGCGTTGCCGCCTACAAGCTCGCGCGGCGCGATCAGGTTGTAGAACTGGCCCCGGTCCGCGTGGAAGTTTACAGTCTGGAGCTGGTGCGCGTCAGCGGCGACACGGCCGAGCTGCGAGTCCATTGCTCCAGCGGCACCTATATCCGGTCGCTGGCCCATGACTTGGGTGGGGTACTGGGGTGCGGTGCACACTTGGTGGACTTACGCAGAAC
>NZ_CAJCHS010000387.1 GCF_903970205.1 Nevskia soli
ACTTACCGAGCCGCGACAGCAATGGAGCGGTCTTCAAAGCAGCTCGTGTCTTCCCTTCGACTCGAGCTGCTTCACAATCTCCCCCACCTGCTGCGCTCGTCCCCGATCCGCAATCAGCAGCGCGTCCGGCGTGTCGATCACAATCAAGTCCTTCACGCCCAGCAGCGCGACCATCTTAGCCCCCGCCTGTACAAAGTTGCCGCTCGAGTCATGCACCAGTAACTCCGCGCCGGAGTTATGCGAAGCATCCTGCGGCAGCAGATCGTAAAGCGCGTCCCAACTCCCCACGTCGCTCCAGCCGAAGTCGCCGCACGGCACGCCCAGGACGCCCTGCGCCTTTTCCAGCACCGCGTAGTCGATCGAGATGTTCTCGCAAAGGGGAAACACTTGCTTCAATCGTTCATTGAACTCAGGGTCGCGGAAGCCCGGAAGTCCGGCCAGCAACGTCGCCGTTTTCGGCAGATGCCTGCGCAAGTTATCGAGCACAACCTCCGCGCGCCAAAAGAACATCCCGGCGTTCCAGAAGAAGTTCCCGGCTTCGACGAACTTCTTCGCCGTCTCCGCATCGGGCTTTTCGCGGAAGCTCTTCACCGGCTGCACGTTGGGATGATCGCCCGCCCTGACGCCCGGTTCGAACTCGATATACCCGTAGCCCGTCTCGGCCCATCGCGGAGCAATCCCCAGCACCGCGATCTTCCCGTACGCCGCCGCTTCGAACGCCGGCTTCAGCGCTTCCACATAGGCGTTCCCATCGGCAATTACATGGTCCGAAGGGAACACGCCGAACACCGCCTCGGGGTCGATCGACTCCAGAATATGCGCGGCCAGTCCGATCGCAGCCGCCGTGTTACGCTGCTCCGGCTCAGCCAATATCTGGTTCTGCGGAATCTCCGGCAACTGCTCGACAATCAGATCGCGAACATGTTCGTTCGCCAGTATCCAGATATTTTCCGGCGGAATCAGCGGCGCCAGCCGGTGTACCGTCGCCTGAATCAGCGAGTGTTCACCAGTCACCGTCAGGACTTGTTTGGGCGTCTTGCGGCGGCTACGCGGCCAGAAGCGCGTGCCGCGTCCGCCTGCCAGAATCAGGCCGTATCGCATGGTCTCTCGAAGTGTCTATTGGAGAGGGTAGCTATGCGGGAACTTCAGCGTGCGCGACCAACGCGTCTTGCTGAAGAAGTGCAGCGCCAGATCTTCCAGATGCGCGACGCCGATCGACGAACTGGCCAGCTGCTCCGTCGGCGCGTCGTACGACCAGTAAATCACGAGCGGTTTCCCGATGATGTTTTCCCGCGGCACGAATCCCCAATAGCGGCTATCCAGCGAAAAGTCCCGGTTATCGCCCATCGCGAATACGCTATTGGGCGGTACCACGATTTCGCCATTCACCTGATTGTTCTGCAGCATCTGCAGCGCCGGCGCATACACCATGCTGTTCGGCTCGCTCGGGAAATTATCGCGGTAGGAATCGATATAGCCGCTTTTGTTCACCTTGTAAGGCTCGTTCACGGCGTGGCCGTTCAGAAACAACTGCTTGTTGACCAGCTTGAGGTGATCGCCCGGAACGCCGATGGCGCGCTTGACGAACGTCTGCTTGATGTCGATCGGATAGCGGAACACGATGATGTCGCCGCGCTTCACGTCGCTGTAGGGCAGCACGTACTTGCTGACGGCGCCCGCCGGCGCGAACACCAGCTTGTCTACCAGCAGGTGATCCCCTACCAGCAGCGTGTCCTCCATGGAGCCCGTCGGAATCACGAACGCTTGCACCAGCGTCGTCGTGCCGAACAGCAGCAGGATGATCGTGACCGTCCATTCGGCGATGACGCCGCGGTTCACTTCAGTCGAGGATTTCGTTTTGGCGCTCGGCTCCGCGGGCAGGGCGGGCGCTGGTGCGGTTTTCTCGACCAGCGCGGATTTTTGACGGCTCACAGACTCTTATTGTACCCGTATCAGGCTGCTATTCTGACTGTTTCATGTCCAGCCGATGGTGACTACCAAACGCTCGGTTGTCCTCATCGTGCTCTGCACCTTCATCGGGGCCGCCGCGCAGGTACTCATGAAAATCGGCGGCGGCCAGATACACGGCTTCCATCTTCAATCGCTGCTTACAAACTTTCCGCTGATCACGGGGTACGCTTTTTACGCGCTCAACACCCTCCTGCTGATTCTGGCTCTTCGCGAGGGCGAGCTCTCCAAGCTCTACCCGATCATCGCGCTCACCTTCGTGTGGGTGAACATCCTAAGCATGATCATCTTCCACGAGCAGATCAACGTCTGGAAGATCGCGGGCATCGTGGTCATCATGAGCGGCGTCACGTTCCTCGGCATGGCAAGCAAGCCGTCGTCCCATTAGGAAATGACGAAGACTCCGCTCATCTCCGTCGTTTACGTCCTGATTGCATCCGTGCTTGGATCGTTCGGCGCGGTGTTCCTCAAGCTCGGTTCCGCCAAGCTCGAAAAGGGTTTGATTTATATCGTGAGCTGGCAATCTTTCGCGGGGGTTGCGTTGTATCTTGCATCCAGCGTCTTCTACGTCGCGGGCGTCCGCAACGGAGAGTTGAGCGTTCTCTACCCGATGGTCGCTCTCGGTTATGTCTGGACGCTGATCTGGTCGCGAATGCTATTCGGCGAACGCATTACCCGTCAGAAGTTGATCGCCGTGTTTCTGATCCTCTTCGGGATCTCGCTTATCGGCATCGGCGCCCAGCAAGCCCACTAAGCCGGACCGTACAGCCCGACTCCGAACAGCCGCGGTCCGCCGCGTTGACCCTATCCGGGTGGAACGGTGTGGAGGACCCTCCCTTTCGGTCGGGCTCGGAGTGGGCTGTTCGGCTCCCTGTGTTACGGAGCCGCGCCCGTAAGGAAGCGGTTTGCAACAGGCCCACTAAGCGGCCGGTTTCACCACGCGATCCATCTCAATAAAGTCTTTGATCAACTGCTCGTGCGACTGCCCCAGGTCAGCCACCGGCCCGAAGTAAATGGCCTTCCCCTCCGACAACACCATCACGGAATCCGCCACCTTGCGCATCAGATCGAGATCATGCGTCACCACCACCGAGGTCAAACCGAGCTTCGACTTCAATCGCAGCATCAGATCGCCGATATGCTCCGACATGATCGGATCCACCATCGTGGTCGGTTCGTCGTACAGGATGCATTCCGGCTGTGCCGCCAGCGCGCGCGCGATCGCGACGGCGCGCTTCACTCCGACGGGAAGGTCCGACGGATACGAGTCGCGGGTATCCCAGATATCGACGATCTTCAAGAGCCCTTCGACGACGTCCTCACGGTTCTTCTCGTCGTAATCTTCGCGTGTTTCCAGCGAAAACAGGATATTTTCCGATACCGTCATCGAATCGAACAGGGCTCCGGACTGGAACACCATGGTCACCTTCTTGCGAACTTTGGCGAGCTCCTTTTCGGTGAAGTGGGTGATGTCCTGATAGGCCACGATAATATCGCCCTTGTCGGGTTTCAGGAAGCCCATTATATGGAAGAGGGACACGGATTTGCCCACACCGCTGCGCCCAATGATCGCCAGCGTCTTCCCGGAGTCGACGAAGAAATTCACGTCGGCTAAAACCGGCTTGGCGAACGTCTTATATACGTGCCGGAACTCGATGTAGTGGGAAAACTGATCGCTCATGAGGTTGTTTCTGAGGCTCGCTCTTGAAGTTCGCGCCATTCTTCGGGCGTATTGATGTTGCGGAACGCTTCCTGGTTAGGGAAGTCGATCCTGGCGAGGCGGGCTCCTTCGAGTACACGCATGATCTTCAGATTGCCATGCTCGAGCGCGGATTCGATCGTGGGCAGCAATCGCCGCCGGTAAATCGCGCACAGGGGCTGTTCGCGTCCGCCTGCGACCGGAAGAACAGCGTCGGCAGCCGGGAAAAGCGCGCGGATACGGGCCAATCCGTGCAGAGTTGCTGCCGTGAGGCCCGGCATGTCGCAAGCGACGATCAGGTTCCAGTCGTTCGTGGAATGTTTCAGCGCAACATGGATTCCTGCCAGGGGACCCGCTCCGGGGAACTCGTCCGCGATCACCGGCGCGCCGAAACCGCTGTGGCGGGCTGCGTCGCCGACGATGACAACGGCGCCGACCGCCTCGCGAACCGCGTCAGCCACGCGCTGCAGCAGGGGCTTGCCACCGAGCGCCAACAGCGCCTTGTCGGAGCCCATCCGCGAACTGCGGCCCCCGGCCAGCACATATCCTCCCAGGTCCACCCCGGGGTCTTTATCGGCCCGCGACATACCGCCGGAATGATAGCATTGGAGAATAAGCGTTTGGACCGACCACAAAACAGGATGCTGCGGAATTGTTTGCTCGTTGTAGCCGGCGCGGCCGCGCTGTCAGTTCCCGCGCGTGCCGAGGATCGCGTGGTGCGGTCGGTGGTTCAAACCGATTTGAAGACCGGCAAGCTCGTTCGCCGGACGGTCGTCGCTGGGTCTTCGCCGGCATCACGACCGGCGCCTCAGATCAGCGAATTGATCGATAGAATCGCTGCGAAAAATGAAGTCGAATCGCCTCTGGTGCGCTCCGTTATTCGAGCCGAAAGCAACTATAATCCGCTCGCCGTTTCCAACAAAGGCGCGCAGGGTCTGATGCAGTTGATCCCATCCACCGCCAAACGGTTCGGCGTCAAGGACAGCTTTGATTCCGAGGAAAACATCGAAGGCGGCGTGAAATACCTGAAGTATTTGATCGCCCTTTTCCACGGCGATTACGCGCAAGCCGTGGCCGCTTATAACGCGGGCGAAGCGGCGGTCGCGAAATACGGTGGCGTGCCGCCCTACAAGGAAACACAAAATTACGTGGCCGAAGTCGCCCGGCATCTGGCTGCCGAGCGCCGCACAGTGGTGGCCCAGGCAGTGGCGCAAGGCCCGGCTGAAGCGGTGGTTGTAGACGCGGCCCCCGTTGAAACGTATAATCCAATTGTCGCGTCGGTTTCTCCAGACGGAATCGTCTCTTACAAGACGCCTTGATATGCGCTTTTCCCTGTTTGCGATTCCCGCTGTTCTGGTTGCGGGATTCGGCTTGCAAGCCTCGCCGCTGCAAGTAACAGGGGTTCGCGCCTGGTCCTACACCGGCATAACTCGGGTTGCAATCGAGGTCAATGGGGATTTCACGTTTCGCTCCGATCGCGCGCATAATCCCGAGCGCATCTTTTTCGATGTAATCGGCGCTGCCCCGCGATTCGACGGGCGCCGCCTGCTTAGGAAGGACATCAACGACAAGCTAATCAAGCGCGTTCGGGTCGCGGAAACGCAGCCGGGCGTAACGCGCATTGTTTTGGACCTTGCCGGCCCGGTTTCCGGCGGTGTTACATTCAGCGCGTCGCAACTTTCGAATCCCAGCCGGCTGATTGTCGAATTGCGAGCCCCATCGAACGGCCCCCCTGCTATCCCGCCGACGATTACCCAGTCGCAGCCGCCCGCCGCTGTGACCGTGGTTCAAACGGTGGCTACGAACCGGCCGGTCCCGACTCCTGTCCTATCGCCGACCGATACCGCGGCAGCCGCAGAAACGAGCGCGCCCGCACCTCAGGCTATTCCGGATCTGCCTCCGCCGCCGGCCATGCGCGCCCGCGGCGCCGACCTGAACGTTTCGCCCTCGCTGACCCGTGCGCTCGGACTGAAGGTGAATCGGATCGTGATCGATGCCGGCCACGGGGGCCACGACCAGGGAACGGCCGGCCCCGGCGGCCTGCTGGAGAAGGATCTGGTGCTTGACGTCGCGCTGCGTCTCGGCAAACTGATTGAGCAACGCATGGGAGCTGAAGTGGTCTACACGCGAAGCGACGACACGTTTGTTCCGCTGGAAGAACGCACTGCAATCGCGAACCGGAATCACGCTGATCTGTTCTTATCGATCCACGCCAACTCCTCGTCGGCTACTGAAGTCGCCGGCGTTGAGACGTACTACCTGAACTTCACCAATTCTCCGGATGCGATGGACGTGGCCGCCCGCGAAAACGCCGCTTCATCGAAGAGTATCTTCGAGTTGAAAGACCTGATCCAGAAGATTTCGCTGCACGATAAGTTGGAAGAGTCTCGCGAGTTTGCGTCCAGTGTCCAAACCTCGCTTCAGAATTTCAATGCGAAATCATTCCCGAGCGCGCGCAACCGCGGGGTGCGGAAGGCGCCTTTCGTCGTTCTGATCGGCGCGTCGATGCCTTCGATTCTGACGGAGATCGGATTCCTCACGAACTCCCGTCAGGAAAAGCTTCTGTCGAAGCCGGACTATCGCCAGAAACTAGCCGAGGCCCTCTATCGAGGTCTTGCGAACTATAACCAGACACTTAGCCACGTCGAAAATGCGCGTCAGGCCCGAGTGGCCGAACCGGTAACCGGTTCGACGCGTTAGTGCGTGCTAAGGATACTCCGGCGAGTCGGCGGCTTCTTGAATCGCGCTTCTGACCGCGCAGTCTATGCCGCTACTATCTTTGTCCTTCTAGCGCTAGTCGTTACTTGCTTCACTTATGACGCGACAGCGACCATGTGGCTGGACGAGCTGCACGGCTACTACGTCCTGCAGCTCGGAAGCATCTCGCAGATCAGTCAGGCTCTGATTGACGGCGTTGATAACTCTGCGCCCATCTATCTGGTCATCTGCCATCTACTCAAACCGCTTCTAGGTAGTGGAGCATTCGACCTTCGATTTCCCAGCGCAGCCGGATTCTGTATCGCTTGTCTTTGTATCTATATCTTCCTTACGCGGCGTTTGCCGCGAACCTATGGCTTACTCGGTGTTCTGGTACTCAGCGGCATCGCGATGTACTCAATCGAAGGTCGCCCTTACGGTCTGGCGATCGGCTGTGTATCCGCCGCACTCGTAGCGTGGCAGTCCGCCGCGGAGCAGCGCGCGCGTGCCCTCTCCATCGCCGCCCTACTGGTATTCCTGAGTTTAGCGATCTCCACGCACTACTGGTCCGTCTTTGTTCTCCCGGCGATCGCTATCGCGGAAGCCGTGCGTTGGTGGAATAGCCGCCGCTTGGATCTGCCGGTGGCGATTGCGATCACTCTTCCTGTTCTGGTTCTGATTCCAGATCTCCCGTTTATCCGGTCCGTTCAACGCTTCATGCCGTTCTTTTGGTCGAAGCCGTTCTTCCCATTGGATAGCCGCTTCATGTTCGCCGGTCTGCTGGGGAACCTGCCGATGTTGACCGCCTTAGTCGTTCCGCTAATCGTCCTCTACCTGAAACCTTGGCATACGAGAAGATTGCCAGGCCCTCGATCGACGTTACTGGATTACGAATGGGCACTGGTTACAGGGATCGCGGTTACCCCGTACGCGTTGCTGATTCTAGCCTTATTTACTACCCGGATCTTTCAGGATCGGTATGTTGTCTGGAGCGCTTTCGGGATCACGGCCTTCTTGGTTACCCTATTCGCTCGCTACGTTCCGAACCGCGCGATCGCAGTCGTGGCGTGCCTGATCGTTGGATTGTTGACGGCAGACCATTGGAAGAGCGCCTTTGCGAATCGCAACGAGCTGCGCATTGGTGAACCGATGCGCCGCGTCTTGACCGGCGTGCCCGCCGCTCCGGAGCCGATCGTGATCGCCACCCATCAGCCTTATATGGAGCTCGCTTACTACGAAACTCCTCAGATCAGACCCCGGTTAGTTCTACTCGACAACATCGAGTTAGAGAAGTTCTACACGGCGAGCGATACAGGTTCGCTTCTGATGTCCGCCGTCCGTAAGTGGACCCAGCTAAACATTCAGGACTACTGCGGCTTCCTGGCGCAACACCGGCGCTTCCTGCTCGCGGCTGACGCGGAAGACTGGTTACCGTGGCAACTATCCGCGTCAGGCTACAAGCTGACTGCTATCCGGCCGGGTTGGCACCCTTTGCTGTTCCTGGTCGAAGCGCCGGCCCAGCCAAAAACTCCGGATTGGATTCGCGCAGCGAAGATCAAGTTAACCTGTTCCGATTAAGTCTCCGCTACCGCGACGCCCAGGGCTCTCCGCACAAACACGGGCCGGGCTCTCAGAGCGAATACATACTCGGCGTATTCGCGCTGTAAGCGCATCACCTCACCCGTTACGACTCCGACCGTCAGGAAGAAGAACCCACCCATAAAAGTGGAACCATTTAGCGCTCCGGTTAACCACATGCCAACGAAGAGCGCGATCAGCCATCTATATCCGGCGGCCCGCGGCCGGTCGGAAATAGAAGCTAGCCAGAAGGCTTCTTTCAGCCAGGCGTAGAAAAACAGGATGATCAGGATCACGCCCGGCAACCCCATATAGAGCAGGAAATCGACGAACATGTTATGAGAGAACTGCGCCTCGAAGTCGATGTTGGTTCCGCCGCTGCTTAGTCCCGAGTAGTCGGCCGAGGCCCCGAGACCCTGGCCGAAAATCCAGTGACTCGGTAGAAGGCGGACAAACAACTCGATAGCGGACGTGCGCGCTTCGATGGTACCGACCGTAAGATAGCGGGTCAGGAGCGCGTTCGATGAGATGCGGGAGATTAAGTGCGTACTGGCCCACTGACCCCCGTAGACGACACCCGCAAAGGCGATAAACAGCGCGGTGATAACTAGCAGGGGACGGCGAAAGAATCGCATCGTCATCAGCCGGTATATGACCAAAGTAGCCAGAAACGATACCCAAACGGTCCGGGTCTGCGCCACCAGAATACCCGCAACGGTAAATGGAATCGCGATATACACCCACCGCTTTGGAATTAGTCGCAGATAGCGCGCGAAGATGACGCCCACGAAAGCGACCACGAGGAAGAATCCCCACGTCAGGTGGTCGCCCAGATAGGAGTAAGCTCGGAACTCTCCGCCCGCGCCGTAAAGGTAATCGTAGACTTTACTGGCCTCGATGGAATATCCGGCGGCCTGCGACGCCCATGCCCGATCCAGAAACGTCGGGCCGTGAATGTACTGATAGACGCCATAAGTGGACGAGACGATGATCAGGAAAAGAAGCAGCGCTCCGAGCCGCTTCCACGCGCTCAGCGGAATCGCCATTCCGAGGAAAATCGCCATGATTGGGAACGTGTGCTGCGCCACGCCGCCGAGTTTGGCTGTCGCCGAAGCCCCGCGCGAGAAGATGAGAGTATTGCCGATACTGACCAGAAGGAAGCCGATCAGATACTTGGTGCTGAGCGTCAGCCGATAGCGCTTGAGCACGAAGATACTTCCTGCAACGCCCAGCGCGAGCATCAAAGCCGGTAGTAGCTGAAAGCTGTAGTAAGACGTGCGCGACGGGGTCCCGAAAACAAAGATACAGCGCTTTGTAAACTGAAAAACGTGATCGCCAAGCACATAGGTGATCGCGAGATTCGTGATGTTCAGGCGCGAAAATGCACTCAGCGCGAGGATGCAGCCGCCCAGCAGCAACATCGGCCCTGCCCAGACGTATACGGACATCGCCGCCGCCATGAGCAGGGCGGTGCCAATCAAAAGGACAAATCGACCGAAACCTGCTGCGGTTCCGGATGCGGCGGCCATCTTGTAATTTTAAATGATCGCGCACACTGAAGTGCTCTTACTCAGTGTGTGCAGATCCATACATCGTAACTTGACCCCGAGCCGGCTTTTCGGTAGTTCGCTACAAAGGTGCTTGCGAAGTCCCTGCCGAACGCGAGGTGATCGCCAGTGTAGTACGTATTCTGGGCTGAGAACGGTTGCCGCCCGAGCGGGATGAGCCACACGCGAATGGCGCAGTTTCGGAGATCGTCAAGCGTCGCGGCGGGGATCTCGACGCCGCCAAACTGATGATCGCGGACCGATGCCCCGCTGATCAGGTACGGCTGGCCGGCGAACACGGGCTGATAAGCGTAGAACGTTGTTGGGTCTCTGAAGCCGTCGCCGATTCCGACCTGCAATGTGCTCCCGCGGTATTGCGACTCGAGCGACCGGATGTCGGCGATTACCTTCTTACCCGGCCCTGCGAACTGGTACGAGTGCCACACGGCTTCAACGAAGTTGGTGGAGTAAAGCAGCATCGTAAGCACCCACGCGACGGATAGCTTCGAAAATACCCGGTCGCGTATGATGGGTTCGCGCTCGCTTCGGATCCAAAAATAGGATTGAAGGACCGGGATCGCAAGGGGGAGCAGATGGTAACTGCCGGCGCCGATCTTTGCTCCAGCGAAAGACGCGCCTAACAGACCGGCAGCGATGGCAGCCAGATAGCGTTGTTGTCCTCGGGATAGCTTCGGATTCGTACCGGACCAGGCGAGCATACCGGTTGGTAGAAGGAAGATTGCGGAGTACTGCAAGTTCCGCGCGAGGAACCCTGGGTCTAACCCGTGTTTACCGACGGTTTGTAAAATGGCGATGTAACCGGCTAAACTCACTTGGGGCAGCAGAAACGGCGATGGAAAGAGAGCCAGCGCAATCGCAACCGCAACCCCGGCGAGTTTCCACCCCCGCTGGATTATCAAGAGCACCAAGATCGGGAGTACATAGAAGACCGCGGTTATCTTTAGATTCGGCAACACTGCAAAACTGAGCGCTACCGCGAGAACGGCTGCTTTGTCGCCCGCCTCAACGACGGCCCAGAGCGCCAGTGCCGTGAAACAGAGCAGTAATGGATCGTTTCTTCCCCAGAACTCTACGTGCAGATATCGGAACAAGACAAGACTGAGGCAGCCGACGCCGACCAACGCCTCACGCGAACTGCCGTAATGGCGGCAAATGCGATAGCTAAGCCCTAGAGTTACAAGCATCGATAAGATGCCGAGCAGTTTGAAACTTACCAGTGACTCGCCGAGCAGCCAATATAAGGGCATATGTGCCAAGTAGGTAAGCGGACCGTAAGCCAGTGAATAGCGCGCCGCTGCGTTCATGGCCGGGTACACTGGCGCCCCCCGCATCGCCATGGCTGAAACACAGGCGATGTTTGTTTCGGCATCTTCGAACAGGACCGGCAGCACCAGATAGGCGAGTGCTGCGCCAACAACGACGCCTATCATCCCGATAGAAAACGACCGCCAAGGCATGCGCAAACGCAGCCCGGCCAAGGGAATGCCGATCGCGCAAGCTATCGCAAACAGAAGCGCCGGCGCAAATGCAGAATCGCTTACCGCCCGAACGAGGCCCATCGCAGCCAGCATACAGGGCCAAGAAGAAGCACCGTATCAACCGGAGATAGTAAGAACGTTACTCTCCGTAGGAAGAGTGTGCCGCCACGTCTCGACCAGTTTCTTGTAGGCGTAGCCGACCGGCCGGATGTTCCGATCGAGATCGACCAGCCCCAGTTCATTGACCCTGTTATTGTTTTCCCGCAGCCCTGTATCCCAATCCACCTGATCCTGCAAGCTATACCAGGTGAACCCTACCAGCGGAACCCCATCCTGTTTCAGACGATGCACGTTGGCCCACTCCTTCCGCAGCCAGGCAACGGCCCCGGGCCCGGAATAGTTCGTTTCCGTGTGCATGACCGGTAGACGGTAGCGTACAAAGTACTGATGCGTGATTGGATAGTATCCAAGGATCTCGCCGGAGAGATCGGTCGATCCGTCCGGGTGTACCACATTCTCATTCGTCTCGTAATAATCATTCCCCATCACGCAACGATTCTTCAGTTGATTCTGCATAAACCATTGATACTCTTCGCGCGTCATCCCGTTGTCGAGAATGTACTGATACATGGGCGCATGAATCTGGTGGCCGTAAGTGAAATCCAAGGAGAGAAAGCGCTTTTCGTTGTAAGTGTCCGCGTGCACCTGGGCATCGGGGACTTCGGCATGAAAGTACTGAGTTGATTCGCTTTGAACAAACACCGCATCGGGCCGTGATTCCAGAATCGCATGCATCGCCTGAACATTGGCCTGACAGAGGTGCTTGAGCGCCGTAACGAAGGCCCGGTCGGAACTCAGTCGTTCGTTCCACCAGCCGAATTGGGCGGAAAACGTAGCCGCGATAAAGATCTCATTCACCGGAGTATAAAAACGAATCCAGGGATACCGTTGGGCGAACGCCCGCGCGAACTCAGTGAAGAGCCGGGGGAAATCGGGATTCTGAAAGTTACCTATCCAGTCCGGCACACCGAAATGACAGAGGTCCGCGATCACCGACACTTTCTGCTTGTGGAGCGCATGGAACGTTTCATCGGCGAAGCTCCAGTCGTACTTTCCAGGACCGGCGTGAACCGAGAAGTAGGGAGGGCCGTAGCGCAAGTGGTGGATTCCTAACTCGCCCAGCAGCCTGAAATCCTCCTTCCAGAACTGATAGTGCTTCGTCTTTGCTAACTCATCCTGTCGAATCGTTTTTCCATCGGGAGTCTGAATCGTGGGGTAGCTATTCTCAATCCCGGTGGCGAACATGAATGCCGGCATTTCGCGTCTCCTTAGGGCAGGATATCGAGCCGGCCGCCGTCGACTATCAATGTCGTTCCGGTGATGAATCGCGCTTCGTCCGAAGCCAGGAAACAAATGGCAGCGGCTATATCTTCAGGTTCTCCGATCGCGCCCTCTACCTTCTCGACTCCGCTCTTTACGTTAGGATTATTCCACAGCATCGGCGTGTTGACCGCTCCAGGCGCGACGCAGTTGATCCGTATCTTCAGCGGGGCGAGTTCTTCGCTAAAGCCTCGCGCGAACGCTTCGATACCGCCCTTAGAACTGGCATACGGAACGACATTCTTGGTCGTCTCATGCGCGTGAACGGAGCTGAGATTCACAATCGCGCTACCTTGAGGCATATGCGGAACCGAGTACTTGCAAAAGAGGAACATCGAACGGAGATTGACACCCAAGACCTTATCCCAGTCTGCTTCAGGAAGGTCGACAATGGGACTGAACGTCATCATTGCCGCGTCATTCACGACCACATTGATTTTTCCCCACTTCTGCACAGCTAGATCGACAGCGGCCTTTACCTGCGCCGGGTTGCCGACATCGCACTGCGCAAAGGCGCTCTGCCCTTTGGCATCGGCGATCTCCTGCACCGTAGCGTCGCCGCCTTTTGAATCCAGATCGACCACCAGCACCGAGCCGCCTTCCGCCGCCATCCGCTTGCATGTGGCTTTGCCGATTCCGGAGCCGCCCCCGCTGACAATACAGACCTTGCCGTCAAAACGCATGCTTCCCGCCCTCCGGACCGAAAATCAGTCCGGAAAACGGGAAGCAAGTTGAACACCGAACGCTCAGCGAACCCGAAGCGTGTTTAACCCCACGTTTACCCTCGGGAACGGGACTCTACGGATTGATTACGCTAAACACCGCGCTTTGGGCCGACGAGTTGCCGCTGGCGTCGGAGGCCGACACCGCATAGTAGTAGGTTTGATTCGCCTTCAGGCTCCGCGAGTCGGAGTACGAGGGACTGCTGCTGCTGCCGATCAGGCTCAATGACTGCGCATTGATGCCTCTGTAGATGTGGTACGAGTAAACCGCGACATTGTCCGTCGAAGCCGGCCATGCCAGGTTGATCTGCGTTCCGGATTGGGCCGTGATAACCAGGTTCTGAGGAACCGTTGGCGGCTGGGTGTCGGGCAGCGTCACAGCGGTCGCTACTGCGCTCTGAGCCGAATAGTTCATCGCCTCATCGTAGGCGGCAACAGCATAGTAGTAAGTCGTCCCCGCAGCGAGGCTGATGGTATCGACGTAAGACGTGGACGTCGTTCTAGCCAACGTGATCATCGAAGTTGGGGTTTTGCCCCAATAAATCGCGTACCCCGACAGATGGATGTTATCCGTCGAAGCGGCCCAGCTCAGATTGACCTGCTGACAGCCGGTCGCGGTCGCAACCAGGTTCGCCGGCACGGTCGGCGGCGTGGTGTCCGGAAGCGAGGTCACGCCCATCGTGGCGCTCTGGCCCGAATAGTTATAGGAGGGATCGAAAGCGACCACAGCGTAGTAATAGGTGGTCTTAGGCGCAACGGAATTGTCAGTGAAGGAGTTCGTGGTCACTGAAGCGAAGATCGCGAGCGAGCTCGGGCTGGAACCGCGATAGACATGGTACCCGGTCACGGAAACGTTGTCGATAGAGGGCGACCAGGTGACTTGAATCTCCTGATCGGTTACCGCGGTCCCTTGCACATTGGCCGGCGTCGAAGGCGGCGTCTTATCGGGAGGCGCAATGGGGGTCAAGGTGGTCACGCTCGCCGGGGCCGAGAGGGGGGATAGGTTACCCGCCGCGTCGAAAGCCTGCACTTGATAGGAGTAAGTAGTAGAAGGGGAAGCGGAGTTGTCTGTAAAGTTCACCTGGCTGGATGTATTGAGCAAAGTGCCGTTGCGGAATAAGTTATACCCGGCCACTCCGACATTGTCTGTCGTCGCGTTCCACAGGACCTGGACGACGGTTTGGCTGAACTGCCCGATCGAAGGCGCGCTCGGTACCTGCGGCGCGGTAGTATCGGGGGAAGGAAGAATCATCGTTTCCCAGGCCGTCCCTAGAGTGCTGAAAGCGCCGATCGACCGCGCATTGATTGAAGCGCTATAGGATGCTTCGAGCACGGCGGTCGGGCTTTGCGATCCATAGGTCGCATAGCTGAGGGAAGCGTAGTATAACGTCGTCCAAAACGGCGACACAAACAGGAACTGTCCCGCCTGAGCCATGTTCACCACGCTTTGAAGATACTGCTGATCGAGCGGCTCCCAAAAGCTCATGGTGTCCAGGGCGTCAATGGTTGGGCTATTCAGGGCGGTCTGCACCGAAGCGAGTTGAGCCGCGGAAATCTTCTTGCACCATGTTTCGCTCATCGCAATGGGTAAACCCGCGGCGTGAGCCATCGAAGCTGCGGTGAGGGCGTTTTCCGGGAACGAATTGGATACGGAGTACATGTGAGTGTCGATGTAAGAGACGGACGTGGAGATCGCGTTCTGTATGTAGGTCGTGAACGAGTTGATCCAAGTGCCGGCGCCCGCGCCCACAGGAACATTGGTTACATTAGCGGCTTGCAGGGCGGCCAGTATGGTTTGTAGCTCCTGCAAACTGCCGCTGGGAGTACCGGCGTTCGGCTGCGAGGAATTCTGCGATTCGGAGTCAGGCTCCGTGATCACCGACATGTAATCGGGCTGAATCAACTGTGCAACGTTGACTGCGTTTTGGGCGCGTCCGGCGATATATTCGTTCCAGGTAAGACCTAGATAGTAGGTTTGAAACGTCGCGCCGTTAGTGCCGGGTTCGGCCGAGGCAACGGTGGTCTCGGCGGTCATCTTCATCCCCATCGAGTGGATCTGCTGGGCGAGTTGCTGATAGAAGCTGACGTAGCTCTGGAATGTCTGCTGGTTCCCGTAGTAAGGCTCGTAGAGAATGGGGAAGTTGATGTGGACGGAGACCGCGCTAACGCCCAGCGCCTTTAGTTCCTGCAGTTCCGGCATCACGTCGTACTGGAAATAGTTTGGATTCAGAAGCGCGGAACCCAGGTCTGAATTGGCGGTCAGAGCTTGTGAGGCGAACATCGTCGGGTAAGTGGAGCCGTTCCCTTGCGCGGAGATGGCTTGTGAAAATGTGGAGATGTCTCCTTGCAGTTCCGAGTAGAGACTCTGATACTGGGAGGGCACATTCGATGGAACCGTTTGACCTGAGGCGATCAACCGGCAAAAGAAGAGAGCAACGATGACAAACCGACTGGACGACATAAGCGTAAGTTCCGATCTCCGAGCTGTTATTTAAAGTCGCTGCGGTAACAGCGCTGTTAATCTCTTCGGCGGATTGGAAAAGAGTTACAGCTAAGGGAAAGAACTTATGTCAAATACACGCGCGAGAAAAATCAGATCGATATCTCTCGCGGCGGATATACTACCGGAAACTTCAGGCAGGGTACAACACAGTAAAAAGCAAAAAAAAAGTGCCGCACATTTGTGCGGCACTTGATTAGACACTACTGTAATCCGTAAGGTTGCCGAAGGCTCAGGGGTTGGTTATGCTGACCACCGAGCTTTCCGCCGAAGCGTTACCGCTGGTATCAACTGCGGTTACTGCGTAGTAGTAGACCTGATGCGCCTTGAGCGTTGAAGAATCGGCATATGAGGTCGTTTGGGAACTGCCGATCAGCGTTAGCGATGTCGGGGTCGTACCGCGGTAGACCCGGTAGTCATAGACGGCCACGTTGTCGGTCGAGGCCGACCACGTCAGGTTGATCTGGGTTCCGGAGGTCCCGCTGGCACTTAAGTTCTGCGGAACGGTCGGGGGTTGCGTGTCAGCCACAGTAGTAACAGTGACCTGGGAGCTTTGCGCCGAGTAGTTGCTCGACTCGTCGTAAGCCGCCACCGCATAGTAGTAAAGCGTGCCCGGACGGAGGCTCGCGGTGTCGACGAACGAAGTGGACGCTGTGTTCCCTACCAACGTCAGGGAGGAAGAGCTGGTCCCGCGGTAGATTGCATAGCCGCTAACCGTCACGTTGTCTGTAGACGCTGACCAGCTAAGGTTCACCTGCTCCATTCCCGCCGCGGCGGCGGACAGGCCTTGCGGTACTGTCGGAGGTTGCGTGTCCGCAGCCGTAGTCGACGTCGCCGTCGCACTCTGCGCCGAAAGGTTGGCGGATTGGTCATAGGCGGCCACTGCAAAGTAGTAGGTGGTGCCGGGCATCAGACCGATCGTGTCCGCGAACGAAGTGGTCGTTGTACTTCCCACCAGGGTGAGCGAAGACGGCGATCTGCCGGAGTAGATCTTATAACCCACGACCGTCACATTGTCCGTCGATGCCGACCAGGTGAGATTCACCTGTTGCATTCCTGCCGCCGTGGCCGCCAGGTTCTGCGGAGTGGTCGGCGGCTGTGTGTCGGCGGCGGTGGTTGCCGTAACTGCGGCGCTCTGCGCGGAAGCGTTGAGCACTTCGTCATAAGCAGCTACCGTGAAGTAGTAGGTTGTGCCCGGAGTCAGGCCCACTGTGTCGGTGAACGACGTGGCGGTCGTGTTCCCAATCAGGGTCATCGAAGAAGCACTCTTGCCGTAGTAGATGTAGTAGCCCGCGACCGACACATTGTCCGTCGCTGCCGACCACGTTAGATTCACCTGCTGCATCCCCGCTGCTGTCGCGACCACATTTTGCGGAACGGTCGGCGGCTGCGTGTCGGCAACAGTGGTCGCCATGACTGCGGCGCTTTGAGCGGATTGGTTAAGCACTTCGTCAAAAGCAGCTACAGTAAAGTAGTAAGTTACGCCCGGAGTTAGGCCAATCGTATCGGTGAACGATGTGGTCGTCGAGAACCCGATCTGGGTCATCGAAGACGGAGTTTTTCCGTAGTAGATGTTGTAGCCCGCGACCAAAACGTTGTCCGTCGATGCCGACCACGTGAGATTGACCTGCTGCATTCCCGCCGCCGTCGCAACCACATTCTGCGGTACCGTGGGCGGTTGGGTGTCGGCAATTGTCGTGGCTGTGGTTACGGCACTCTGCGCCGAGTTGTTGAGAGCTTCATCATAAGCCGATACGGCGTAGTAGTAAGTGGTCCCAGGCATCAAGCTGGTCGTATCCACGAATGATGTGGTCGTCGCTGTCCCCACCGCGATCATCGATGAAGCCGCTTTGCCCCGGTAGATTGTGTACCCGGCCACCCGGATGTCATCGGTCGACGCCGTCCAGGTCAGATTCACCTGCTGGTAGCCGGTCCCACTCGCGATTACGTTGGTGGGCACGGTGGGCGGAGTCGTATCGGGGCGACCCGTTACTCCGATGGTTGCACTCATGCCCGAATAGTTGTATGAAGGGTCGAAGGCTTCGACGGAATAATAATAGGTCGTGTTCGGGTAGATGTTGGTATCGGTGAAAGCGGCGCTTGGTACGACAGCGAAGAGGACGAGAGAACTCGCGCTGGCGCCACGGAACACCCGATAACCCGTCACCGAAACGTTGTCGGTGGAAGGCGACCAGGTCAACTGCACCTGCTGGTCTGACACTGCCGTTCCCTGCAGGTTCAAGGGCGTCGAAGGTGCCGATGTATCGGGCGGCGATAGTGTGGTGACCATAGCCGGCGGTGACAGTGCGGAGATGTTACCCTGCGCATCGAATGCTTGCACCTGATAGGTATATGCGGTCCCCGGATTCGCAGAAG
Source organism: Nevskia soli (assembly GCF_903970205.1). GTDB lineage: Bacteria > Acidobacteriota > Terriglobia > Bryobacterales > Bryobacteraceae > Bog-113. Next base: position 17,967 of record NZ_CAJCHS010000387.1, read on the forward strand.
AGTCGAGGTAGTTCACCTGGCTCGACGTGTTCAGCAGCGTGCCGTTCCGAAAGAGGTTGTATCCGGCCACGCCGACGTTGTCGGTGGTCGGAATCCAAAGTACCTGGACCTGGTTCTGACCGAATTGGCCGATCGTTGGGACCACTGGAACCTGCGGCGCTATCGTATCCGGGCTGGAAAGGATCATGTTTTCCCAGGCGGGTCCGAGGGTGGAGAACGACGCGGATTGACGCGCGCTTAGAGCGGCGGTCTGTGCCGCAATCATGAGTTGGTCGGGCGTTTGCAATCCATACTGACCGAAGTCGAGATAGGCGTAGTAGAATTCGGTCCAGAATGGCGCGACAAACTGGAATTGGCCGGCGTTGGCCATCTGTACCAAAGCCTGCAGATACATCTGATCCAGCGGCTCCCAGAAACTGAACGTTCCCAGGGCGTCAACAGCCTCGTTATTCAAATTACCCGCCAGACTCTGTAACTGCGCCGCGCTGACCTTTTTGCACCAGGTCTCACTCATCGAAATGGGTAGACCTGCCGCATGCGCCATGGTTGCCGCGGAGAGCGCGTTTTCGGGAAATGCGTTGGACACCGAGTATAAGTGAACGTCTACGTAAGAAACCGTCGTGGAGATGACGTTCTGAATATAGGTAGAAAAGGAATTGATCCAGGTCCCCGCGCCCGCGCCAACCGGAACATTGGTAACATTCGCGGCTTGCAAGGCGGCCAGAATGGTTTGCAGTTCCTGCAGGCTGCCGCTGGGCGTTCCGGCGTTCGGCTGCCCGGAGTTCTGGGATTCCGAATCGGGCTCGGTAATCACCGACATGAAGTCCGGTTGAATCAACTGCGCAATATTGACCGCCTGCTGCGCGCGGCCGTTCATATAGTCGTTCCAAGCGAGCGTCTGGTAGTACGGCAGGAATCCGGCGCCGTTCGTTCCGGCGATAGCGGAGGCCACCGTCGTTTCCACGATCATCTTCATTCCCATCGAGTGGATCTGCTGCGCAACTTGTTGGTAGAAATTGACGTAGCTCTGATACGTCTGCTGATTCCCGTAGTAGGGTTCGTACAGAATCGGGAAATTGATGTTGACCGAAACCGCCGTGACTCCCAGAGCCTGAAGTTCCTGCAACTCCGGCATAACGGCGGAGTTAAAGTAGTTGCTTCCAATGAGGGTCGGGCCCACATTGGAGTTCGCCGTAAGCAGCTGAGACGAAAATGTCGTCGGATAGCTGGACCCGTTCGAGGCTGCCGCAATGGCTTGTGAGAAGGACGCGATATCGCCCTGCAGTTCGGTATAAAGGCTTTGGTAAGCAGCCGGAACCGGGCCGATGCCGCTTGTGTTTGGGGATGCCGTTACACTGACTACGTTGCTTTGCGCCGAGTAATTGCCGGACGGATCGAACGACTCGACCGCGTAATAGTAAGTGGTGTTCGCCGTGATCGAACTATCTGTAAACCAGGTATTGGTTGAAACCGCGTATTGTGTAAGCGACGTTGGGCTCGATCCGCGGAATATTTCGTACCCTGCGACCGCGACATTATCGGCGGAAGGCGCCCACGTCAGCTGAATCTGTTGATTTTCGACGGCCATTCCCTGCAAGTTAGCCGGTACCGAAGGCGGCGTTGTATCCTCGACCAACAAGGTGGTTACGGTCGTGGGCGCCGATAAAGCAGACAGATTTCCGGCCGCATCGAACGCCTGAAGCTGATAGGAATACGTCGTATTCGCGGCCAGCGAACTGTCGTTGTAATTGACTTGACTGGAGGTATAGATCAACGCTCCGTTGCGGTACAGGTTATAGCCGGCCACGCCCACGTTGTCTTGCGACGGATTCCATAGTACTTGCACAAACGTTTGATTGATTTGCCCGATGGAAGGCGCGGCGGGGACCTGCGGAGGCGTGGCGTCAGGCGTGGGAAGAATCATACTTTCCCATGCCGGACCCAGCGCGGTGAAAGCGCCGACCTGACGAGCATTCCGTGCCGCTGTTTGTGCGGCCGCTATTACCTGGCTCGCCGATTGCGTGCCGTATTGCGTATAATTCAGGCTTCCGAAGAAGAACTCGGTCCAGGAGGGAGCCACAAACAGGAACTGGCCTGCTTGGGACATGCTTACGACGGACTGCAGGAACATCTGATCCAACGGCTCCCAAAAGCTGAATGTACCCAGGGCGTCTACCGTCGGACCTTCCAGGTCTCCGGGGTTGGATTGCATATCGGCCGCTGTTATTTTTTTGCACCAGGCTTCACTCATGGCAATTGGCACGCCCGCGGCTTGCGCCATGGTAGCCGCCGATAGTGCATTTTGCGGGAAGTTATTCGAAACGGAATTCATATGCACGTCGATATACCCAACCGGCGCGGAAATGAAGTTCTGAATATATTGGGAGAACGAGGGAATCCAGGTTCCCGCGCCCGCGCCGATGGGAACGTTAGTTACGTTCGCGGCTTGAAGGGCGGCCTGGATGGTTTGCAGTTCCTGCAGACTCCCGGCGGGAGTTCCAGCGGTCGTTTGTCCGCTGTTCTGAGCTTCAAAGTCGGGTTCCGTAATTACCGAGAGATAGTCGGGTTGGATTGACTGCGCAATGGTGAGGGCTTGTTGGGCTCGGCCAGCCATATAGCCGCTCCACGAAAGGCTTTGGTAATACGAAAGGAAGCTCGCGATGTTCGCGCCGTTCTCGGGTGACGCAACGGACGTTTCCACGATCATTTTCATACCGCTCGCGTGTATTTGTTGCGCAAGCTGCTGGTAAAAGGCGACGTAGTTCTGGAAGATCTGCGGATCGCTGAAGTAGGGCTGATAAAGAACCGGGAAATTGATGTGAACCGTGACCGCTGTCACGCCTAGAGCCTGCAGCTCCTGCAGTTCCGGCGCGACGGTCCCCGCGTAGTATCCGGTCTGCAACAGATTACTCCCGATGTCTGAACTAGCCGTCATCACCTGGCCGGCGAACATCGTTGGGTATTTGACCCCGGAATTTCCCGCCATGCTTTGCGAGAACGCGGTCACATCCCCCTGCAACTCCGTATAGAGGCTTTGGTAGCTGGCCGGAATCGGCGGACTTGTCTGAGCTGCCAGAGCAAATTGAAATAAAAGTACAGCTAGAAGTGCCCGTTTAGAAGCCATAAATGCCCTCAAATCTTTATGAATGTTCAACCGGCGCATTGAATTGCGCCCACACGCTTTTATTCGGCAATTAGTCAAAAACCCTTACTCTTTTCCGTTCGGCCACGGGCAAAGTTGGTACTAAATAAATACGGACGATTTTTTGAATCCAGGTTGATGCGAGACGTGGACGCAGAAGAAAAGGAATTCGCGCCCAGCCGGTATTTTGGGGGCGTGCGCGAAACGGGCGGACCCATGAAAGATTCGGATCCGCCCCGGGTTGACGATCAGGGATTGGTTACGCTGACAACACCGCTCTGGGCTGAAGCATTACCGTTTGTATCGACCGCGCTTACGGCGAAGTAGTACGTCGTGTTTGCTTTTAGACCTACGGATTGGTTAAAAGACGTCGTTGAGGACGTGCCGAGCAGATTCAGCGTCTGCGCGCTGGCGCCTCCATAGATCCGGTAGTAATAAACCGCGACATTATCGGTCGATGGCGACCACGTCAGCGAAATCGTCGTCCCGGACGTGGCGACGGCCGCAAGGTTCTGGGGAACCGTCGGCGGCTGCGTGTCGGCAAGAGTCGTGGCGGCTATCACCGGGCTCTGCGCCGAATAGTTGCCTGCTTGGTCATAAGCAGCGACCGAATAGTAGTAAGTGGTGTTGGGCTGGAGACTCAGGGTGTCCACATAGCCGGGGGTCGTGCTGCTACCTACGGCGGTTAACGAGGAAC
>NZ_CAJCHS010000388.1 GCF_903970205.1 Nevskia soli
ACGACGTCCTTATCGACGAAGTCCGCGGCGGTCTCGGCCACGCGCATCGCGGGTCCGGCGCCGAACTGGCGCACCGCATCGAAGCACCACTTCACGGTCACTTCGGGGCAGCCGCAGGAAACGCTATGGATCGCTTCGTAAACGCGGTGCAGATCTTGTCCCTTCCAGAGAACGACTCCAGCCGAGAGCGTGACTTCCGCGTAATCGATGGCCTGGTCGACGAAACGGTTCAGGAGTTCAGCGGTGATCCGCGCGTAGTCGTCAGGGCTTTGCAGCCGCTCGGCTATGGACTTGAATGTTCGAATGAATGAGGGAAAGTCGCCGGGTTTGATACGCTCGAGCCCGAGCGCCGCCGGGTCCACCGACCCCTCCAAGTGAACATGAAGCTCGGCAGCCATATAATGAGGTTCGCATGACGGATGCCGATATCGAAGCTATAGTCCTGGGACGCCACGGCGATGCATTTGGTGTGCTTGGTCCGCACCAGATCGAGACAACGGCCGGCAAGAAAACGGACCTGGCGCACTGGGAGGTGCGGGCGTTTCTGCCGGGCGCCGAGGCAGCCGCGGTGCTTACGGGCGACGATCGGATTCCCATGTCGAACCCCGTTCGCCACGAGTTTTTCGTCGCGCCCTTAGATGCCGCGCCGGGCGATTACCGGATCGCGTATCGGACCGCTTCGGGGGAGGAGATCGAGATCGAAGATCCCTATCGCTTTCCGCCGCTGCTGACCAGCTTCGACTTACATCTTCACGGCGAGGGCAATAACTTCGAGAGCTGGCGCATGTTAGGCGCGCACCTCATGACCGTCGAGGGAATTCCAGGCTATCGGTTTTCCGTGTGGGCGCCCAATGCCGCGGTTGTGAGTCTCGTCGGCGACTTCACGAACTGGGACGTTCGAAGGTATCCCATGCGGCTGCGCGAGGGCGGGGTGTGGGAAATCTTCATTCCCCAAATTAGACCTGGAGCGCGCTATAAGTTCAACATCCGGTCGCGGATCACGCAGCATGAACAGTTAAAGGCCGATCCTTACGCGTTCGCGACCGAAGTTCCTCCCGCGACAGCTTCCGTTACCGCGGACCTGAGCGGCTATAAGTGGGGCGATGACGCGTGGATGGAAGCCCGCGCGGGTTTCGAGTGGCAGAAGCAGCCGATGTCTATCTACGAAGTGCATCTGGAAAGCTGGATGCACAATGAAGACGGCCGTCTGCTTACTTACCTGGAGCTAGCCGATCGGTTAGTCGAGTATGCGCAGCGCATGGGCTTTACTCATCTCGAACTGCTGCCCATTATGGAGTATCCGTACAGCGGCTCGTGGGGCTATCAGGTTACCGGGTACTATGCCCCAACTTCGCGCTTCGGTTCGCCGCAGGAGTTCCGGCAATTCGTGGATGCGTGCCATCGACGTAACATCGGCATCATCGTGGATTGGGTTCCCGGGCATTTCCCGCGCGACGCGCACGGATTGCGGCTGTTCGACGGAACCGCGCTCTACGAACATGCCGATCCGCGCAAAGGCGAGCAGCCGGATTGGGGCACGCTGGTCTTCAACTACGGGCGGAACGAAGTACGCGGGTTCCTGATTGCGAACGCGCTGTTCTGGCTTCGCGAGTATCATATCGACGGCCTGCGCGTGGATGCGGTGGCATCGATGTTGTATCTGGATTACTCGCGCAAGGCGGGTGAGTGGATACCCAATCAATACGGCGGCAATCATAATCTGGAAGCGATCGCGTTTCTGAAGCGGTTCAACGAACTGGCGCATGAGGTTCCGGGGGCGATGACGATTGCCGAGGAATCGACCTCCTTTGCCGGCGTTTCGAAGCCGGTTTATCTCAACGGGCTGGGCTTCACCATGAAGTGGAACATGGGTTGGATGCACGATATGTTGCATTACTTCAAGGAAGATCCGATCCATCGCAAGTACAACCATAACGATATTACCTTCAGCCTGCTCTATGCGTTCAGCGAAAACTTTGTGCTGCCGATTTCACACGACGAGGTGGTTCACGGCAAAGGTTCGCTGATTGGGAAGATGCCGGGGGATGAGTGGCGTAAGTTCGCGAATGTGCGGGCGTTTCTCGGTTACATGTTCACGCATCCCGGTAAGAAGCTACTGTTCATGGGCTGTGAGTTAGGCCAATACGAAGAGTGGGATTACAAGGGGAGTCTGCGTTGGAGTTTGCTGCAGTATCCGCTGCATAACGGGCTGCACACGATGGTGCGGGAGTTAAATGCGTTCTATCGCGCGGAGCGGGCGCTGTATGAAGTGGAGTTTCACTATGCGGGTTTCGAATGGGTGGATTTCCGGGACGTGGAGAACTCGATTATTTCGTTCTTGCGTCGGGCCGAGGATTCGAGGGACTTCCTATTGATCGTTTGTAACTTCACGCCGATCGTGCGGTACGACTATGAGATCGGCGTGCCGGAGAATGCGCATTATCAGGAAGTGTTTAACACGGATTCGGAGCGGTTCGGCGGGAGTAATGTGCTGAACGATAAAGGCTCGCGGGCGATCGAGGGGAACCGGCATGGGCGACCTTACCATATCAAGATTGTGTTGCCGCCGCTTGGGGTTTCGGTGTTTCGGGCTATAAGGGATAGCTAGACTCGATTGGTTGAACCCTGGCTAGCGGCAATTTGGACAAGGCTAAAGGGGTGAGGCCGGTATAAGAACCGCCAGTTCCTATTAACTACCCGCGGCTTCCATTGGATCAGCGAGTTCCCCTTCAATCGGTGAACCGACTCCCGGTCGCGGCTCCCTCGAAAATGACCCCCAACTTTTACCGTTCCAACCGGAAACCCTCCCTTTCGGTCGGGCTCGGAGTGGGGCTGAACGGTCACGTTCGCGTGTGCGGGACAAGGTGATCGTAATAGCCGATATTAAACAGAAAGATCTCCTTGAAACGGTTCCAGCTCCAAAGGTTCCCGCTAATTACCGTGTGAAGGTGGTTATAGTACTCGTGGAGCTTCGGATCGGCGATGGTATTCACGCCTGTATCCACCGTCTCCTCATAACCCGCCGGTAACTGGCGAACGTAATGCCCCACGCGCCAACGGCCCATCGGGATCGGCAGCCGGGCTAGAAACGCGTCGGCCAGAGCCCCGGGGTCGATCACGTGAAACTTCGGGCCGATCGTGTATCCGTAATAGCCGATGTTCAGCATCACTACCGTCTTCACGCCCGCCGCCTTGGCGCGCTCGGCTAACACCGAGAATCCGCAGATCGGCCACAACAGATCGCGCTTGTAATGCATGAGTCCCGAACACACCGAGTAGTAAGAACGCTCGTCGGCGATCCCCGCGTCGTCCAGCGGATGCGCGGTAACATCCCAGTTCGCTGAAGTTATCGTCGGATAAGGCACCCATAGTCCCAGTGCGGCGATTACCGCCACAGTCGCGGCGCCCACGCCCCAGTCCGGTCTCCAGTACCGCGCAATCAAAGCAACCGAGAAAAATAGAGAAGCGCCAAAGAAGCGGGCCGACATGAAGTCGCCGCCAACCCTCACGATATAGATCAGGTTCAGAATCACTCCGGCGGCCAGCGCCCATTCACGCGCACGGTAAGCGATCGCCAGGCCAAGACAGATGATGAACAAGGTGCAGGTGTCGAATCGCAGCGCGTTGACGTAGTATAGGATTCCCTGAAAAATCAAGTCGCGCGTCGGGATGCCGGTGTTGAGTTTGGCGTACGCGGTATTCGGAAACAGGAATCCGTAGTAGAACAGAGAGAATAGCAACCACGCAAGAAAAGGAGTCCATCCAAGAAGCGCTCTCTTCCACACGCGCCGCCCGGCCCGGAAGTAAACCAATCCGAGCGAAGGTAGAAAGAATAGAACGGTATCTTGACGATTGGTTGCGGCCAGCGCGGCGATCAGAGTAAGAATGAACGGATCCCGCCTGCGCCAGTAGAAGTAAAGGTAAGTCGCAATGGCCAGCTGCGTGGCCGGGTTCTCAAGCCCGGAGACGGAAAAGTCGACGAACGCTTTCGAGAAGATCAGCGCGACGGCAGCCGTAATCACGCCGATCTCGCCGGCGCCTCGAGTGATCAGTAGAAACGCCGCCACCGTCATCACCAGAGATACCAGGATCACCGATAAGTAGACGTTCCCCGAGAGCCAGGTAAAGAAGGTGACGATGAAGAGGAAGAGCGGATCGGTATAACTCTGCACGCGATCGTCGACATTCCATCGCAGGCCATAACCATGCAGGAAATTGTCGATCACGCGAAACGGGATATAGGCGTCTTCCGCGACCCAGGCGGTTCGAAGCAGCAGAATCGTCAGCAGACTTAACGCGATAAGGCAGACCGCCCCGGAGGTGCTGACGCGGTTGAAGGTCTCGGATCGGGTGGCGCTGGGCACCGCCGCCGGCGCGAAGATTTGCACCCAACGAGTTTACGACAAGAACGCGGAAAAGTGTGAGCTACGAAACCGCCGGAGCAACTGGAGCGGCAGGCGCGGGCGGAGCCAGCTTAACCATACTCGCGGCCATTTTACCCGTCCGGTCCATCCCCAGTTCGTAAGCTACGCGCGTTCCGGGCGTCAAATCCGTAGCCTGAGCTTCCACTACTCGCGAGATATGAAAGAAGATATCGCGGCCGCCGTTTTCGGGGCGCAGAAAACCAAAACCCTTCTCCTCGAAGTAAGTGATGATCGCCCCGAACTGCTCGGCGGGCTCTTCGGAAGCATCCGAGCCGGACGCGCCGCCGGCTGACTGCGGACGGGAGGTTTTGTCGCCGACGCCCTGCTTGATGAGGGCCAAATCGGCTTCAGTGAACTCGGAGGGCGCCTTCTTCTCCGCCGGCATCTTGAGGTCGGGGTTCTTCTTCCGAGCCTCTTCAAACAAACGTTTCTGACTCGCGTTCAAAAATGATTCCTTTTTATTACCCTAAGCCTGACAGACCCTAGGCCGTCGTCGCGACGGGAACCTTCGGCTTCCGGGCGCGGCTGGCTCGCTTTTCGGCCGGCGGCTGCCGGTCGCTCTTGCGCAGAGCACCCATCGCCATCGATGTGACAAATTTCTTGGTGCCGTGATCGTCGAATTTAATCTCGATCCGGTCATCATTATGCGATTCGACCGTACCGAATCCGAATTTGTTGTGCTCAACTTGAGCGCCTTTTGTGTAGTTTGCCATTTAGGTGTCAGTCTCCTGACCCGTGCCGTCCTTCAGAGCAAGCGCAGGAAACTGGAGGGTGTCGCAAAAAAGAGACACCACGGTTAGAAGCTGCGGGAATGATGCACGGGGGAACGTACAAAAAGAGTATAGCAGATCACTTCTCGGCGCGCCAATGGGGTGCTGTCGCCCTTTACTTTCAACAGCTTAGAGGAAAATGGCGCGAAAACACCCAAAAGGCACTAGAATAGAGGCGTTTGCCGACCCGTAGCGTACGATATCTTCGAGTTCTCATTGGGGTGGCTTGGTGCGCCGGACTCGCGTGGGGCCAGGACACCGCGGAAGTCAGCACGAAAGAGACCGCCGCCACGTTCTCGGCCCACGTCAACATCGTCACTGTCCCGGTTGTCGTTCGCGACCGCAATTCGAACCCGGTCAGTACGTTGAAGAAGGAAGATTTCCTGGTCTTCGACAACGGCAAACCGCAGGCGATTGGCCGCTTCACGGTGGAAAAGAACGGCGTGAGTGCTCGCGCGCCCAACCCCCCGGCTGTCACTCCGCCTCCCGACGGCGCGATTCCAGGAGAGGCCGCCGAGAAAGCTCCCGCGATCCCCGACCGCTTCCTGGCGTTCATCTTCGACGACCTGCACTTGGAATTCGCGGATCTGGCGCAAGCGCGTAAGGCCGTGCTGCCCTACCTCGATCCGAAAAACGCCGGCGCGAATACGCGGATCGCCTTGTTCACGACCTCCGGCCAGAACATCGTCGATTTCACCAATGACCTCGACAAACTCCGCGACGACCTGAACCGGATCATCCCGCGACATCGCGAGTTCGGTTCGAGAGGAGCGAACTGTCCCCCGTACATCAGCGCCTATGTCGCTGACCAGATCCTCAACAAGAACAACCAATCCGCCATACAGGCGATCATTACCGAAGAGTACGCCTGCCTCGGGGGACCGCCGCCGGCCATCCAGCCGCAACAGATCGAGGCGGAAGCCCAGCAAGTACTTAGTTCCTCGGAGATGGAAACGCACACGACGCTCGGGGTTCTAAGGAATATCGTTCGGCGCATGTCCGGCATGCCGGGACAGCGGATCGCCGTGCTGGTGTCTCCCGGTTATCTGATAACAACCGGCTTCGAAACCGAGTTGACCGAGGTCATCAACCTGGCCGTGCGGCAAAACGTAGTGGTGAACACGCTGGATGCCCGCGGACTCTATACAGACGCGACGTTGGATGCGAGCCGGGCCACTTATCTAAGTTCGGTCGCTAACACTATGCAAGCTTTCGACCGCGACGATCAGCTCATTACCGGCGAAGTATTGGGCGAAATTGCGGACGGCACCGGAGGTACCTGGTTTCACAACAATAATGATCTCGGCGAAGGCTTTCGAAGGACCACCGAGGCGCCGGAAGTCTACTATGTGATCGCCTATTCTCCCGGCGATCTGAAGAACGACGGTAAATTCCATAAGATCAAGGTCGCGCTGAAAGACGGCAAAGGCTTTACCATACAGGCTCGCCGCGGCTATTACGCGCCCACCAAGAAGACCGACGAGGCCGATCAAGCTAAGGAAGATATAGAAAGTGCCCTGTTTTCGCGGGACGAGATACACACCATCCCGGTCAGCGTGCATACTCAGTTCTTTAAAACGACAGACACTGCCGCCAAGCTCGCGGTGATCACTCATATTGACCTGGCGCATCTCCGTTTACGAAAGTCCGAAGGACGGAATTCGGACGACTTAGTGGTCGTCTCGGCGTTGTTCGACAGCAACGGCAATTTCGTGACGGCGAATCAGGAAACCCTCCAACTCCGATTGAAGGACGAGCACTTAGAAGCCCGCCTGAAATCCGGCGTGACATTAAAAAGCGACTTTGATGTGAAACCGGGTGCTTACCTGGTCCGTCTGGTGGTACGCGATACGGAGGGGCAAGAGATTGCCTCGACGAACGGGTCGGTCGAGATTCCTTAGGAGTTGATGTGGCGTTGTCGCGCGGACTTACTCTACTCGGGGCGACTTTACTGGCGATGACCGCGCTGGGGGAGAAGCCTGCTGAAACGACTACGTTCTCCGCGCGCGTCAACACCGTACCTGTGCCGGTGGTCGTTCGCGATCGGAATGCGAACGCGATCGGCACACTTACGAAAGAGAACTTCGAGGTTTTCGACAACGGAAAGCGGCAGACGATCAAAGGCTTTTCAATAGAAAGAACCTCTTCCTCGGACGCCGGGGCTCCGGCCGAGCGCGCGCATAACCTAAGCGCCGGCGGCTTAGTATTTCCCGACCGCTTTGTTGCCTTTATCTTTGACGATCTTCATCTTGAGTTCGGCGACCTCGCACAGGCGCGCAACGCCGTCTTGCCTTACTTCAGTTCGGAAAAAGACCCAACCTCGCGGTTTGCGTTATTCACCACATCAGGCCTGGGCGATGTCGATTTCACCAACGACATGGCGAAGCTTCGGGACAGCCTGAATAAGGTCGTTCCACGCGAGCATCAAACCGGTTCGCGCTCAAGCTCCTGCCCGCCCTATCTCAGCCCGTATGTCGCCGATCAGATTGTAAATAGAAATAATCCCGATGCGATCTCGGCGATATTGGCGGAAGAATCGAAGTGCTTCCCGGGCGCCAGGGTAAGTCCCGAAATTGTGCTGGGATATGCGCGTCAATCCCTGACTTTGAGCGAGACGGATACACGCACTGCGATTGGAGTGTTACGCGGCATCGTGCGGCGCATGTCCATCCTGCCCGGACAGCGTGAGGCGGTACTCGTTTCGCCGGGATTCCTAAGTACCAGCTTCACGTCCGAAGTAACGGAGATTGTCAGCAAAGCGGCTCGGGAGAACGTGGTCATCAACGCAATCGACGCGCGGGGACTCCAGGCCGATCCGATGTTCGACGCAAGCCGGCCAAGCTATTCGCCGTCCCTTGCGTTGGTGATGAGCGGTCTGGATCGCGACGCCCAGAAGGCGTCAGGAGACGTATTGGCCGAGATTGCGGAGGGCACGGGCGGCTCGTGGTTCCATGATCGCAACGATCTGGGAGAGGGATTCCGCAGGGCGGCGCTGGCCCCCGACGTTCATTATGTTCTTACCTACTCTCCTGTCGATCTCAAGAACGACGGTAAGTTTCACAAGATCAAAGTCACGCTCAAAGATGCGAAAAGTTACACCGTCCTGGCGCGCCGTGGCTATTTTGCGCCGGCTCGCCCGACTGACGAGGCAATTCGCATAAAGCAAGACATCGACGACGCCGTGTTTTCGCGAGATGAAGCACTCACGATTCCGATGACTCTAAAGACCGAGTTCTCTAACCCGGTGAACACAAATGTAAAGCTCGCCGTGATTGCTCATATCGATGTCGCACCCTTACGCTTCCGCAAGGCGGAGGGGTTAAATTCAGATGACGTCGTGATAGTATCAGCCCTATTCGATACGAACGGCAATTACGTGAATTCGAATCAGAAAACGCTGCAGTTGCGGGTTAAGGACGAGCATTTAGGCGAACGCCTGAAAGCCGGAGTCACGGTGCAGACGGATTACGATGTAAAGCCGGGCGCCTATCTGGTCCGTCTGGTGGTTCGAGATACCGAAGGAGAGGAGATTGCTTCTACCAACGGTTCGGTTGAGATTCCATAGGAGACAAGAAGTAATGCGACTTGCAATTCCAATTTGTGGAGCGCTGCTGCCGCTCCTTGCGCTTACGGCCGCCGCGCAACAGCCACAGGCTCCGGCGGCGGTAGATACGGGCGCGGTTTTCAAATCGGAAACCAACCTTGTCCTGGTGGATACCGTTGTTACCGATAAGAAGGGCAACTATATCCGCGACCTGAAGCAGAAAGACTTCAAGGTCTATGAGGACGGCAAGGAGCAGGAGGTCAAGAGCTTCAGCTTCCAGGCCGATCCGGCGTCTCCGTGGAATCACCAGAAGCACTACATGGTCCTGTTTTTCGATAACTCCACTGCGGACTTCGGTCAACAGTCTTATGCCCGCAAGGCCGCGGCAGCGTTCATCGATTCCAACGCGGGTCCGAACCGCTATATCGCGATCATCAACTACGGCGGGTCGATCTCCGTGAGTCAGAACTTCACGGATGATGTCGACCGGCTGAAGAAAGTAGTCAGCGGGATCAAGTTTTCCTCCGTCGACCCGAATGACCCGAGCATGCCCAGTCTTACCGGCGCGGTTGGCGGGTTCGCTTCGCGCGACCTGTTTCTAGCCCTGCGTACCACGGCGAAAAACCTGGCCGGCGTGGATGGACGTAAAATTCTGGTGCTTCTGACGGCCGGGTTCCCGGTCACGCGCGAACTGATGGATGAACTATCGGCCACCATCGACGCCTGCAATAAGGCGAATGTGGCGATCTATCCCGTCGACGTGCGCGGATTGGTTGCGGGCAGGTTACTTTACGGCCGCGACTTGCTCCTGGCGAGCGCGGACCGCACGCTGGCCGCGTCATTCGCGGCACTGGCTGCGCCGCTCGCGTTTCAGCGCGGCGGACTCGGCGGCGGTGGAGGCAGTGTAGGCGGAGGCGGCGGCGGGCGCGGTGGAACGGTCGGCGGCGGTGGAAGAACGGGTGGCGGTACCGGCTCCGGAACAGGAAGCGGACGCGGTGGGACTGGCGGCACAAGCGGCGGCAGGGGAGGTTCCACCGGAACCTATAACTCCGCGAACATGCCAAGTAATCTGAATCCGCAAAGCCTGATTCCGAAGTTCCCGCCTAGCGCCTCCACGAACCAGGAGCTCATGTACGAACTGGCTAGCGGAACCGGGGGTTTCGTCATTGCCAATACAAACGACTTACTGGGCGGCATGGAGAAGATCGGCAAGGAGCAAAGCGAGTTTTACTTGCTTGGTTATACGCCGGCGGAATCTAAGGAAGGAAGCTGCCATACCCTGAAAGTAAAGGTGGATCGCGGCGGGACCGAGGCGCGTTTCCGCAGCGGTTACTGCAACGTAAAAGCAGTCGACTACTTATCGGGTAAACCCGAGGAGAAGGACCTGGAAGCGCGAGCCAACAGCGCAACCGCGGGCAGTGTTCAGGCTGCATTACAGGCGCCCTTCTTCTACGACGCCCCCAACGTCGCGCGCGTAAACGTGGCGATGGATATCCCCGGAAGCGCGATTTCCTTTCAGAAGGAGAAGGGCAAGTTCCACTCGGATTTGAATGTCCTCGGCCTGGCGGTGAAACCGGACGGGACGGTTGCCGCGAAGTTCAGCGACACCATGCACTTTGACCAGGACAATAAGAAGGAAGTCGAGGCCTTTGCCGAAAAGCCGCTGCACTACGATAATCAGTTTGATATCGCCCCGGGACAGTACACGTTAAAGGTCGTCTTCACCGCCGGCGGGAAAGAGTACGGCAAACTTGAGACCCCTTTGAATATCGACGCCTATGATGGCAAACAGTTTGTGCTGGGCGGAATTGCGCTGAGTAAGGATGCCCATCCGCTGGCGCAGGATACAACCCAGGGCGCCGAATTAGTGGAAGATAAGGTTCCACTGGTTACGGGCAACATACAAGTGACTCCATCCGGATCGAGTCATTTCCTTAAGACCGATCCCGCGGTGATCTTTACTCAAATCTACGCGCCGGTTCTGAAGGAGGAGAAGCCGCCGGGGATCGGCCTCCAGTTAAGGGTGCTGAACGCCAAGACCGGCGACGTCAAGCAGGATACCGGGTTTATCAATATGTCCACACACATCAAGGCGGGCGATCCCGTGGTACCGGTCGGTCTTCGCCTGCTGGTATCGGATTATGGACCGGGTCAATACCGCGCTGAGTTAAAGGCAATGGACACGGCCGGTCACGTGACCGGAACGCGCAGCATCAACTTTTCGGTCGAGTAGAGTGGCTTATGGCGCTGAGCGACACGTCGGATAGAGCGCGCGAAGTGTATTTCCGGCGATTACGCGAGATGACACCCTCCGAGCGCCTCAATCTCGGCGTCGCGTTTTGGGAAGCGGGCCATGAGCTGCAAAGGGCCGTGGCGCGGCGCGACTATCCGGATGCCGATGAAGACGAGATTACGTTTCAGATCGCCGTGAGGCGATTTGGACCTGAACTCGCGCGCAAGGCTTACCGAAGGACGTGATTGCCGCCGCAGATGCGTTTGAACCGCTGCGCTCCGCGCTTGAACGAGCGGGAATCCGCTTCGCGGTGGGCGGCTCATGGGCCAGCGCCGCGTTTGGCGAACCCCGATTCACTAACGCCGTGGATATTCTGGTTGAATTCACGGCGCACAACCTAGAGCTCTTTCTCAGCGAGTTGCCGGAAACCTTCTACACCGATGCCTGGGAGGCGCGCGAGGCCCTTCGGCGCGGAAGACCGTTCAATGTAATCTACATGCCGGCGCCTTTCAAGTTCGATTTCTTTCCGGCGGACGCATTCCTGCTCGGAGCACAGGAGTTGGATCGGGCCATCGTTCTGGATAGCGGGCTTTCGAATCGCCCGGCGCCGTTTGTCACCCCAGAAGACATTCTGCTATCCAAACTGCACTGGTACAAGGCGGGCGGTGAAGTGTCCGAGGTACAGTGGCGCGACATAGAAGGCATTGTTCGTGCGCGCGGAACGCGTCTGGATCGCACCTATCTAGGACGAGGCGCCGCAGATCTGGGCGTAAGCGATCTGCTGAAACGGGCACTGCCGGATATTCAAAACTCCTAGCGCGAGCCGATTGCCACCTGCCCGTGTAGCCTCACCGTCCGTGCGTGGCAATCGGCGGCTCGAAGTGCAATTCGATCGCTTCGCGCAGATTCGAGAGAGCCTCGTCTTCAGTTGCACCCTGGCTCGCCACATCGACGTCCAGACACTGCGAAACGAACCAATCGCCTTCCCGCCGGACTGTTGCCGAAAACGCTCGCTTCATCAATACGATCGTAGCTCTTTCCCGACCTCGCGGGATAATCAGTAGTCGATGAGAGGCAAGCATTGGCTCGCGTATCTGGTCGCATCAGCGGCGTTCCTCAGCGCGGCGAGCACGGCCTGGCACGCCGCCAAGCTGGCTCCCTTCACGGTCTACTCCGACGGCGATCCCAAGGCCGCCAAACTCTTCGTCGCCGAACTGGAGCAGCTGCGGTTTTCGCTCGGTGAATTGCTCGGCATCAAAGGTCTCACAATTCGTCCCGGGCTGGAA
>NZ_CAJCHS010000389.1 GCF_903970205.1 Nevskia soli
CGCTGCTCAATCGGAATCTGGTCGCCGGATTGAAGCGAGAGATCGAGCGTGGAGATCGGCGCGGCGACATAGAAGGGAATGCCGTTCTCTTTCGCCACGACCGCGACCGTGTACGTGCCGATCTTGTTTGCCACGTCACCGTTGCCTGCGATGCGATCCGCGCCGACGATCACGCATCCGATCCGCCCGGACTTCAGGAAGTGTCCGGCCATATTGTCCGTGATCAACGTGGCCGGGATGCCGTCCTGCTGCAGCTCCCATACGGTCAATCGCGCGCCTTGCATGAACGGCCGCGTTTCATCGGCGAAGACGTCGATCTCTTTGCCCTGTTCCACAGCCGCGCGAATCACGCCCAGCGCGGTCCCGTAGCCCGCGGTAGCCAGCGCACCCGCGTTGCAATGTGTCAATACCGTCTTGTGGTCCGGAACCAGAGGCGCGCCATTTTTCCCGATCGCCTGATTGATCGCGATGTCTTCAATGCGGATCTGCTTAGCTTCGTCGACCAGCCGCTTTGTGATTGCGTCCGCGCTCGCGCCTTCCATCGCGTTGCGCACGGCCCGCATGCGTTCGATGGCCCAGAACAAATTGACGGCCGTGGGACGCGAGGCAGCCAGAGTCTCACAGACCGTATCGAAGTCCGCGCCTTGCACGACGCCCAGCGCCACCCCCATCGCAGCCGCAACGCCGATCGCCGGCGCCCCGCGGATCGTCATCTTGCGGATGTGATCGGCAACGTCCTGGTAAGTGGTGCAGGTCACGTACTCTTCGACGCTGGGCAAGCGGCGCTGATCGATCATCACCACGCCCTTGTCGGTCCACTGGATCGTTTCCACCATGTCTATGTTTTGAGGTTCCTTCCTACCGCGAAAAACAACGCGAACAGCGTTCCGTTATACCCGACATGCGCGAGCACGGAACTCTGCGTGGAACCCGACAGGTGCCGGATGACGCCGAACGCAATGCCGGCGACGGACACCAGAACCGCCGACCCCCACGAATTTCCATACTCCTGAAAATGCAGCGCGCCAAACAGCGCGCCGGTGATGCCGATGCCCGCGATGACGCCGGCCGTCCGCACAAACAAGGGTTGCAAAAAGCCGCGGAAGAACAACTCCTCGGCCAGCGGCGCCAGAGTAACGGCGAACAGCGCCAGGGCAATTGCGCCGCCGGGCTCGCTCAGCAGTTTCTGCATTTCCGAGTCTTTGGCCTGCACACGCAGGAGCCCGCCGAGCACCGCAATCGCGATTGAAAGCACCGAACCGAGAATCACCGCGGAGGCGGCTGGCAGGCGCGAATGCACCCATCCCAGCGAGCGCCAAAACGGCGCGTCGTATCCAAGACGCAGGATGCCCGCAAGCACGGCGAACAACCCGGCATACCCGATGGCCTGCGCGCTCACCAACACCGCGGGCGTGTCGGAGTGTACGTGCAGCAGCGCTGCGATTCCCCGCATGATCAGCGCCGCGACAAACAGGCACGGCAATCCGAGACCAAGCAGCAGCGCCGCATCCTGCCAATTCCAGAACGGAAAGCGTTTGGGCGGAACCGGCTCGACCTCGACGTCTACCTTTACGTTGTCTTCGGACGGCGTCACGCGGCGACCCCGGATGTCTTCATCACCTTCCGCAGCGCTTCTCCCGTGAAGCTCTTGCGCGACTTCATAATCTGCTCCGGCGTACCTTCGGCGATGATGCGCCCTCCGAACTCGCCGCCGTCCGGCCCCAGGTCGATGATCCAGTCCGCGCTCTTGATCACGTCCAGATTGTGCTCGATCACCACCACCGAATTGCCCAAGTCGGTGAGCTTCTGCAGAACGTCAATCAGCTTGCGCACGTCGTCGAAATGGAGTCCCGTGGTGGGTTCATCGAGCAGGTAGAACGTTCGCCCGGTCTGCCGCTTGCTTAACTCGCGCGCGAGTTTAATGCGCTGCGCTTCGCCGCCCGAAAGCGTTGTAGCGGACTGCCCCAGGTGAATGTAGCCCAGCCCGACGGCGTTCAACGTCTCCAGCTTCGGCCGGATTTGCGGATGCGTTTCGAGAACGGGCAGCGCTTCTTCGATGGTCATCTCCAGCAAATCGGCGATCGAGTGGCCTTTGTACTTCACCTCCAGCGTCTCCTGGTTATAACGACGGCCCCGGCACACGTCACAGGTGACGTAAACGTCGGGAAGGAAGTTCATCTCGATGCGCTTCAGCCCGTCGCCCTGGCACGCTTCACAGCGGCCGCCCTTCACGTTGAAACTGAAGCGGCCCGGCTTGTACCCGCGCTCGCGCGATTCCGGCAGCATCGCGAACAGATCGCGGATCGGACTGAACAGGCCCGTATACGTCGCCGGATTCGAGCGCGGCGTGCGCCCGATCGCGGCCTGATCGATGCGCACCACTTTATCGATCTGGTCGATGCCTTTAATCTCCACGTGCGCGCCGGGCTCATCGC
Source organism: Nevskia soli (assembly GCF_903970205.1). GTDB lineage: Bacteria > Acidobacteriota > Terriglobia > Bryobacterales > Bryobacteraceae > Bog-113. Next base: position 2,436 of record NZ_CAJCHS010000389.1, read on the forward strand.
GCGAGCCGTAAATCTCGCGGGCCAGCGCCCGGTAGACAATCTCATTCACCAGCGTCGATTTTCCGCTTCCCGATACACCTGTCACCACGGTAAGCACGCCCAGAGGAATCGCGACATCGACGTTCTTCAGGTTATGCTCCGTGGCGCCCCGCACGGCGATTTCGCTTCCATTGCGGGCGCGCCGTTTCGCCGGCACGGGGATCGAGACGACTCCGGACAGATACTGGCCCGTAAGCGAATCCGGGTTGTCCGCGATTTGCTGCGGCGTCCCTTGCGCGACCAATTCGCCGCCGAGCCGCCCCGCGCCCGGCCCGAGATCGATCACATAATCCGCGCGCTCGATCGTCTCCGCATCATGTTCCACCACCAGCACGGTGTTCCCCATGTCACGCAGCCGGATGAGCGTGTTGAGCAGCTTGTCGTTATCGCGGGGATGCAATCCGATCGACGGCTCATCCAGCACGTACAGCACGCCGCGCAGCTTCGAACCGATCTGCGTCGCCAGCCGGATGCGCTGCGATTCGCCGCCG
>NZ_CAJCHS010000390.1 GCF_903970205.1 Nevskia soli
ATCGCGGACTCCGTGCTGGCGCGCCTCACGCAGCGGGGGCGGCTGGAGCGGGCCGCTCGCGGCGTATACCGCATCCCCCATTTTCCGTCGGATCGATTCTCGCAGTACTGGGAAGCCGTGCTTTGGGCCAAGGCTGACGACGGTCCGGAGAACGTCGCGCTTTCGCACGCCACTGCTTTCGCCGTGTACGGGATCTCCGACGCCAACCCGGCCGCCGTTCACATCACAATTCCTCGGAATGCGCGGCTCCGCAGGGTTCGCCCGACGTGGGTGGAGGTTCATCACGCGGATCTCCCGGATTGCGACGTGACCATTCAGGAGGGGTTGCCCGTTACCACGGTTGGCAGAACCGTACAAGACATGCTGTCGTCCACAGGCCAGGTAGGCATGGTGCGTCAGGCGGTTTCCGACGCACGGCGGCAAGGCTACATCGACAGCGCGGAAGCGCAGCGTTTGAAGCGGCGCATTAACAGTTATGTCCGCACCCTCGAGAACGGCACGCAAGCGCTCGAGCGTGCGAATCGGTGACAACCCGGCCACGGCTTCCGGAGCGGCTCGAAAAGACACTGGCGCGCGTCGCCCGCGACCAGGGCATCGATCAAGAACGATTGCGGAGATGGGTGTCGTTCCTGGCGATCTGTGGCGTGCTCGAACGGGCTGCGTCCGAGGGAATTCTCGGCGGCTACTACCTCAAAGGCGGAGTCGCGATGGAACTGCGTTTCGCTCAGCGTGCTCGCGCGACAAAGGACCTTGATCTCGTGCTGAACGGCGATCGGGGAAAGCGACTTCGATCTTTTGAGCAAGCGCTGAAATTAGGATTCGACGAATTCTCCTTCCGGCTCAAGGCGCAAGCGCGCGAAATGGATCGCGCCGATACGGTGAGAGTCGAAGTCGCGATTCAATACCGGACCCGTGCGTGGCAGACCGTGGAGGTGGATTTGGGGCCAGCCGGCACGACAACGATCGATCGTGTGGAGCCGACAGTTGCGGGAATTCACGAAATGGGCGTACCGGTGACTTCGCCCATACGATGCATCGGCCTGAGCGAGCAAGTCGCCCAGAAACTTCACGCATGCACGGCGCCGCACACCTCATCGACCCGCGCCCGAGATGTTCTGGACATCCTCCTGATTGAGACGCTTGGTCAGCTCAACTACCCGGCCGCACTGGCCGCCGCCCTGCGTGTTTTCGACGAACGCGGCACGCATGAATTTCCACCTGATTTCATAATGCCGGCCTTATGGCGTCCCGAGTTGGAGGCGCTCGCTGCACAACTGAGTTTTCCCGTCGCCGGCGCCGCTGAGATTGAAACGGCGTTCCGGGAGACTGTCCGAAGGATTGCAACCGCGATACTGCCTACCCTGTCAATATAGTTCCATAGTGGAAACATATTGACAGGAGCCAAACTGCCTCTCAAACTACCTGTGCGACAGCCGTATCCGGCAACTCGATCTCAATCCGCGTCCCATTCCCCGGTTGCGAATCGATCCACATCCTGTAATTGGAACCAAACAAAACATTCAGCCGCTCGCGTACATTACTCACACCAATCCCGGTATCGAGCATGCGCGCCAGCTTACTCTCGGGGATTCCGACGCCGTCATCCTCCACACGAATGAACAGGCGTCCGGCATCCACGCGGGTTTCTATCCGGATCGTCCCGCCGCCGACTTTATTACTTAGCCCGTGTTTCACCGAATTCTCGACCAGAGGCTGAAGCAGCATACTCGGCACTAACATATCGAGCGTATGCGGGTCGATATCGCGTTCAAACCGCAGATTATCGCCGAAGCGCACCAGTTCAATAGCCAGGTAATCGGCGATGAAATCGAGCTCGTCACGCAGCCGCGTCATGCTCTCGTGTTTGCGCAACAACCGCCGCAGAATATTGGAAAGCTTCAGGATCATCTGACGCGCGCGATCGGGGTCCATGCGAATCAGCGACGATACCGAGTTCAGCGTATTGAAGAGAAAGTGGGGATTGATCTGACTGGTAAGAGCTTGCAGCCGCGCTTCGATCAGCAGCCGCTTCTGCTCTTCAAGTTGGATCTCATTGCGGGTGTTATTCCAGACTTTGATGGGGATGGTGACGGCAAAGTAGACGGACGCGTAGACGGCCAGCACGCTGAGCCACGGCGGATGCGTCACGGGAAGGTATAGCGAAAAGATTCGCCCGGGAAACGAACGGGCGACGCGCTCGCGCAGAAACGTTGCCGCCACAATGCTGAGCGCCAGCGCAAGATTGAACAAGGGCCGCTTGAGGTTGCGCCGCTGCTGGATCGCGCGTAGAAGGTGCAGATCGAACAGCGGCGATGTCTGCCAGATAAACTGCTTATCCGCGGCGAAATCGCGCAGCATCCCGCCCAGCAGACCAATGCCCGCATAGAAAGGCAGGCTGGCGAATTCGTGCCGGAAGAGAGTCGGAAAAGCGATGATCAGTCCGGCCGTTAAGCCGGTCGCGTAACCGCCGATCAGCCCGGCAAGCAAGCTCCCTTCCAGCGCGAGATCGACGAAATCGTAGGAGCGGATACGCGCATGCAGCGCGACTCCCGAACCGAACATGATCGCGAACCACATCGCCAGCTTCATGCGCTGTCCCAACGTCCGGTCCTCAAACATCAGCAGCCGCCGCACGTCCTGAAAACGCACGAAGAAACTGGCCAGCGAAGCGATCACGGCGATACGAACAAGCAGCGTGATGAAGTGCTGTTCCACTCGCGCCCATTATAATGAGGGTTCCAAAAATGGCGCCTTCCAATGAACCGCGGCTGGTGAAAGTCGCCGAAGCGGCGCTTCCGAGTGAATACGGCGAGTACCGGATCCACGGCTTCGAAGGCGTGTTCAAGGACCGGAACGAAGAGGCCGTTGCGCTGGTTCTGGGCGATCTGAGCGGCGCGCCTCCTCTGGTGCGCGTCCATTCGCAATGCCTCACCGGCGACGTGTTTCACAGCCTGCGATGCGATTGCCGCGCGCAGTTCGAACTTGCCATGGAGATGTTCGCGGCGGAGGGCCGCGGGCTGATGATTTACGAAGCCCAGGAAGGGCGCGGCATCGGTCTGCTGAATAAGTTGCGGGCGTACGAGTTGCAGGACCGGGGCGCGGACACGGTGGAAGCGAACGAACTCCTCGGCTTCGAGGCCGACCTGCGCAACTTCGCGCTGCCCACGGCCATTCTGAAGCACTTTGGATTGAAGCGCATCCGGCTGCTGTCGAACAATCCGGAAAAGGTGGAATCGGTCGAGAGTGCCGGTATCGAGGTGGTGGAGCGCGTTCCCGCCCTCGTCGAGGCGCTCGCCAGCCGCCACTCGTATCTGGAAACCAAGAAGAACAAACTGGGTCATCTGCTCGAGAACTGAAAGGAAGCCAGCTGAGTAGCCGCCATGGGCTCGATCGCGTTTCCGCTTCTGCTCAGCTTCAAGATCGCGTTGATCGCGACGGCCATCGCACTGGCGTTGGGGCTCTGGCTCGCATGGGTCCTCGCCAACGTCGCGTTCCCCGGCAAGGAATGGCTGGACGCCGTGGTGACGCTGCCGCTGGTGTTTCCACCGACCGTGCTGGGTTACTATCTGCTGGTGCTGCTGGCGCGATCGAGTCCGTTTGGGAAACTTTGGGAGTCGATCTTCGGGCAGCCCTTGGTGTTCACGTGGCACGCCGCAGTGGTAGCCGCGACCATCCACGCACTGCCGTTGCTGGTGAAATCGGCGCGTGCGGGTTTCGAATCGGGCGATCCCGCGTTGCTGCGCGCGGCGCGATCTCTTGGAACCGGAGAGTGGCGCATCTTTTGGAAGGTCACCGCGCCTCTCGCGCGGCGCTCCATCCTTGCCGCGGCGGTGATCGCGTTCGCGCGGTCGCTCGGCGATTTCGGCGCGACGCTCATGGTTGCGGGCGACATTCCATTCCGCACGCAGACGGCGGCCATCGCCATCTATGACGCGGTTGAAGCGGGCAACACGCGCATTGCCGGTGTACTCACGTTGATCCTTTCTGCCGCTACGTTGCTGATCGTTTACGGCGCGAACCGGCTCGAACGCCGGATATGAGTCTATCGGTCCGGTTGACCAGGAACTTTAGGCCGGCGGCGGACAGCGCCGGTTTCGCGCTGCACGTCGAGTTCACTGCGGAACGCGGCATCACGGTGCTGTTCGGGCCCAGCGGCGCCGGCAAATCGCTCACGTTGAACTGCATTGCGGGCTTCGAGAAGCCGGATTCGGGGCGCATTATGCTGGGCGACCGTATCCTGTTCGATGCCGAAGCGCGCGTCAACTTGCGGCCGCGCGATCGCCACTGCGGCTATGTGTTCCAGAGTCATGCCTTGTTCCCCCACATGACGGTGCGCGAGAACCTGATGTTTGCCGCCGAACGCCATCCGCGCCTGGAACGCCACCGCCTTGTCACGGAGATGCTGGAGCGATTCGCCCTCACTGAGATGGCGGGACGCAAACCGGCAAACCTTTCGGGCGGACAGAATCAACGCTGCTCCATTGCCCGCGCCTTGATCACGTCGCCGCGCGCACTGCTGCTGGATGAGCCGGCCGCGGGGCTTGATGTCTCGTTGCGTTCGGAGTTGTCCGATGTGTTGAAGCAAGTGCGCGACGATCTCGAGATCCCGCTGCTGCTGGTCACGCATGACGTTGACGATGCCATGACGCTCGCGGACCAGGTGCTCGTTTACACCGACGGCGGAATCGTCCAACGCGGATCGGCGGATTCGATTCGGACACACCCGGCGAACGCCGACGTCGCGCGGATGTTTGGGCCGACCAATGTGTTGGACGCCGAGATACTGGCGCTCGATCCGGGCCGCAACAGTAGCCGCGTTCGCATCAACGGCACGGAACTCAACGCGCGCTATCTGCCCGGCCATTTTCGAGGCGACCGGATTCGTATGAACGCGCGGGCCGATGAGTTGATCGTGCATGGCTCGCGCGGCGAGAACCGCATGGAGCTGCGTCTGGAACGAATGCTGGCGCGCGCCAACTTCATTGAACTGCGCTTCACGCCGGAGCTGGTGGTCTTCGCGCCTCGCCACGATTGGGAGAAGTTCCGGGACGGACGCGAGTGGTATGTGGAGTTTCCTCCGGACTCGTTGCGGCCGTTAGGAGAGGCGTGATCCGCTACGCGATCACGGGCGCGCGCTTTGGAGGTGCGGTCGATTTCATTCAGGTACGCGCAAAGGAACTTTCAGGCTCGGCACTTACGCGGCTGACGTGGGACATTCTTGACGCAGCGGCGCCGGGTGTGCGCGTGCTGGTGAACGATCGCGCGGATATCGCGATCGCATGCGGATGCGCCGGAGTCCACCTTCGCGGCGACTCAATTTCGCCGGTCGAGATCAGGCGCATCGCACCGAAGAGGTTCGTGATCTCGGTATCTTGCCATAGCATCGACGACGTGCTGCGAGCCGATGCGGAAGGCGCGGACTTGGCTCTATTGGCGCCCATCTTTGCGAGTCCGGGGAAAGGGGAGCCGCTAGGGTTGGACTACCTCGCCGAAGCCACGCATGCCGCGCGAATACCGGTCTTAGCGCTTGGCGGCGTCACTTTTGAGAACGCCGCGCAGTGTGTGGCGGCCGGCGCGCGCGGCGTGGCGGGGATTAGGTTGTTCGCCCCGTAACCAACATCCTTGGAGAGCATTGCTCTACCGACCACCGCATTGCTCTACCGACCCGCGTTGCTCTACCGAACACCGCATCGCTCTACCGACAACCGCATTGCTCTACCGACCACCGCATCGCTCTACCCGACCGCGTTGCTCTACCGAGCCCGAGCGAAAGCGAGCGGTGTCTTGATCGCAATTAACATCGCATGTCCGTTACGTGCTATCAATAACTCTAATCCGCCGTTGGAGAAAGGACCTCCAATTCGATGCTGAGCACAAAGTTGAACCTGCCGCTCCTGGCCATCCTGTGCGCCGCAAGAGCCGCCCACGCGGCGCCGCCGGACGCCTACCTCCTCCATAACGCACGCGTTGTCTGCGTATCCTCACCGACGCTCGAACGCGGCGATGTCGTCATCCGCAAAGGAATGATCGAAGCCGTCGGTGTCGATCTCAAAGCTCCCGCCGACGCGTGGGTGATCGACGCGACCGGCCTCACCGTCTATCCCGGCTTCATCGACGCGCTCAGCACATGGGCGCTCCCCGGTGCTGCGCCGCCGGGCCCAACCGCGCGCGGAACCAGCGCGGCCCAGCCGGCTCCAACCGCGCCGGCGAATGCGCCGCCGCCTTCCAAGGGTCCCGAAGATCGCCCGCTCTCCGCGACCTTCTATCGCGCGGCCGATCACATCTCGCCGACCGATCCAGTGATCGCAACCATGCGCGATGGCGGCTTCACCACAGCAGTCGTATTCCCCACGAACAATATCTTCGCGGGACAAGGCGCCGTGATCGACCTTGCCGGCGATCGGCCCGGAAGCATGGTCGTTGCGGCGCCCGCCGGTCAGTACCTATCGATGAAGACCAACGGGTTCTCGAGCTTTCCCGGATCGCTGATGGGAACCATCGCCTACATCCGCCAGTTGTATCTTGACGCCGATCACTATAAGTTGGCTCAATCTATTTACGCCAGTCACCCGCAGGGGCTGCAGCGCCCCGCTTACGATGAAAATCTGGAAGGTCTGAATGCCTCGCCGCGAGCGCTGCTTCCCGCCCATCGCGCGGTGGAGATCGACCGCATGCTGCACTTAGCCGAACAACTCAAGCTGAAAGCCGTACTCTATGGCGGCGAAGAAGCATGGCGTTGGACCGGGCCGTTGAAGCAGTCCGGCGTTCCCGTGTTAGTAAGTCTGAAATGGCCGGAGCGCCCAAAGGAGGCCGATCCGGCTTTGGAGGACCCCTTACGCATTCTCGAGTACCGTGAGAAAGCCCCGGGAACTCCCGCCGCGCTCGCCAAAGCTGGAGTTCGATTCGCGTTCTTCTCCGATGGCCTCGCCAAACCCGCCGATATCCGCAAAAGTTTGAAGCGTGCTCTCGATGCCGGACTCTCGAAGGACGACGCGATTCGCGCACTTACACTAAGCCCCGCTGAGATCTATGGCATCGCCGACCGCACCGGCTCGATCGAACCCGGTAAGATCGCGAATCTGACCGTAACCTCAGGTGATTGGTTCGATGACAAGACAAAGGTTAAGTTCACGTTTGTCGACGGCCAGCAATACGACCCTCAACCGGAAGATACCAAGAAGCCCGAAGACGCGGTCAAGACTACGGAGGCTACGAATTGAAGCTATTTGGCGCACTACTCTGTTGCTCGTGCTGCTTCGCCGCGTCTACCGTCATCCAGAATGCGACGGTCATGACCGTCACCAAGGGCACTTACACGGGCTCCATCGTCATTGAGAACGGCAAGATAGCCGCTGCCGGTCCGAATCTACCGGTTCCAGCCGGCGCGACCGTCGTGGATGCCAAGGGGAAGTGGGTGATCCCAGGCATCATTGATTGTCACTCCCACATTGCCGCCGAATCGATCAACGAAGGTAGTATTTCCGTGGCCGCGATGGTCGGCATTGAAGACGTTCTGAACCCGGAAGATATTGCGATCTACCGGGCTCTCGCGGGCGGCGTGACTTCCGCCAACATCCTGCATGGCAGCGCCGATTCTATCGGCGGTAAGTGCGAACTCATCAAGCTGCGGTGGGGCAAAGATGCGGAAGGACTGAAGTTCCAGGGCGGTCCGCCCGAAATCAAGTTCGCCCTCGGCGAGAATCCGAAGCGGCGCGGCGAAAGCGGATTCGGAACCGGCCCCCAGAATCTGCGGTACCCGGCGACCCGCATGGGCGTCGAGGATGTGATCCGCGAGGCCTTTACCGAAGCCAAGGCGTACCAGGCCAGTTGGAAAGAGTATGAGGATAAGAAGGCTCAAGGCAAAGTAGCGATCCCTCCGGCGCGCGATTTGAAACTGGAGCCGCTGGTCGAGGTCATGGAAGGCAAGCGCATCGTCAACGTACACTGCTATCGTCAGGACGAGATCCTGATGATTCTGCGCGTCGCGCATGACTTCAACTTCAAGCCCATTCTGCAGCATGTACTGGAGGGTTACAAGGTAGCGGATGAGATCGCAGCGTCGGGAGCTACCGCGTCCACCTTCAGCGACTGGTGGTCTTATAAGGTCGAGGCGTACGACGCGATTCCCTGGAACGCCGCGCTCATGGCCAGGAAAGGCATCATCGTTTCCCTGAACTCAGATGATGCCGAACTAATGCGCCACCTGAATACCGAAGCGGCGAAGGCTATGAAGTATGGCGATCTCACGCGCGATGAGGCGCTGGCCATGGTCACCATTAACCCGGCGAAGCAGCTTCACGTCGATCACTTAGTTGGCTCTATCGAGCCCGGCAAGGATGCCGATCTCGCGATCTACGATGGCGATCCGCTCTCGACGCTGTCCAAGGTTACGCAGGTCTACATTGATGGGGACTTGTACTTTGATCGCGACAAAGACCTGGCCGGCCGTCCGGAAATCGAGAAAGAGCGCAAGTTACTCATCACGAAGGCCGCCGATCGCGCCAAGCAGGATGCCAAGAACGCTAAGAAGGATACGGACAAGGACAAAGACAAGGAGAAACCCAGCCGATGAAACCGATCCTGATCTTAGCAACGGCTGCCGCACTAAGTCCGTTGGCGTACGGAGCTGACAACAGCACGAGTTACTTCATTCGTGGCGCGACCATTCACACCATGGCGGGCCGGGACATTTCCAACGGGTCCATTCTGATCCGTGATGGAAAGATTCTTGGTGTCGGCGAGAACCTGACGGCGCCGGCGGACGCGCAGGTGATCGATGCACATGGTATGCAGGTTTACCCTGGCATGATCGATTCGTTTACCGACACGGGACTAACCGAAATCGAAATGGTGCGCGAGACTTCCGACAACTCCGAACTCGGTAAGTTCAACCCACAGCTTAGCGCCTGGATGGCGGTCAATCCGTCAAGTGAACATATACCGGTAACGCGTGCGAACGGCATCACAGCTTCCGTTCCGGTTCCGAACGGTTCGCTCATTGCCGGCCGCGCTTCGATGATTCATCTTGACGGGTGGACGGTCGATGACATGGACCTGAATCCAACCGTGGCGCTGCACATCAACATGCCGGTGATCCGTACCCGGACGTTCCACTTTCCCGAGGGCGCTACCGAGAGGCCCTTTGAAGAGGTGCATAAAGACTATCTCAAAGAGCTCCAAGAACTGAACAAGTTCTTCGACGACGCGCACCGTTATGAAAAGGCGAAGGCCGCGAACGAGCCGGGTTTCGAAACGGACCTAAAGTTCGAGGCCATGATCCCGGTGATCGACGGTAAGGTTCCGGTGATGATCACGGCGATGCGGGAGCGCGAGATTAGGGACGCAATCGCATTCGCCGATAAGCAGAAGCTCAGGATGATTCTCGCCGGCGGGGCGGAAGCCTGGAAGGTAGCTGCCGAGTTGAAGGCCCGGAACATTCCGGTGGTCCTCCGGCCCACGCTATCGCTTCCCGAAGAAGAGGACGATCCCTACGATAAGCCCTTTACGACTCCAGGCGAGTTATACCGGGCCGGTGTACTCTTCAGCTTCGGCAGCTACGATGCCCAGTTCTCGCGCAATCTACCCTACCAGGCCGCCGCTGCCGTTCCATTCGGACTACCGCACGATGCCGCTATAGCAGGAGTTACTATCAACGCCGCAAAGATCTACGGGATGGACAAGAAGGTAGGAAGTATCGAAGAAGGGAAGATAGCCGACCTGATGATTACGGACGGTGATCCTCTTGAAGAACAGACTCACGTCAAGCAGCTGTTTATTAACGGTAAGCAGGTCGATCTTAACAACCGGCAGTTAAGACTCTACGAGAAGTATAAGAGTAGGCCATGATGTATCAGCTCAGAAGCTGTTCCAAGCTCTCGGCGTTGAGTACGCGAACGGCAAGCGCCTCCAGTTCCTCCGGCGAGCGATCGGCGATATGTTTCTCGGCCCAGTCCGGGATCGGACCGAAGCGGGCTTCCATCTGAAGCCGAAGCATCTTCGCTTCCCCTATCCGAATGCCGCGTCTGATCTCCCGGCCAAGCACCTTATTCTCCATTAGGTCAATTAGAATCGGCATCGTACCAGCCTCCTGTTCCACAAACTCTTCCAACCGTCGCAGCCCCGAGATCCTGAACAACTGACCCAAGGCGTACTCTCGCGGCACGCGATCGAGTTTCGCAATCCGGGTCAGGATGCGATGCACCGCCAGCCGCCGATCCCGCAGCCGCGCAAGGATCGCAATCACATTATCGCCGATCTGGTCGCTTTCGAGAAGCCCATCGCCGTCGAGATCGCGAATATCGACCGTCTCGTAGCGGAAGGTCACGTTCGGGCCGGTCAGTTCGCTTGGCATACGCAGTGGAGTGTCGCCGACATATTCCGGACTTCCGGCAGTTCGACATCCAGCCATCTCTGAACAGCCGCGCCGCCCGTGACTGAACGCAAGACCGCGGAACCGGAACCACGCAGCAGAAGCTTCAGCGAGATGTCGTATTGCTGCATCGCTCGCCAATCTACTCAGGTTTCGGCGGCGGCGCGTAGAACCGGCCGCCTACCGACCGCATAAACTTACCCCACTCCGCCATCCCTAACTCATGCATATCGGCCGCATTGCG
>NZ_CAJCHS010000391.1 GCF_903970205.1 Nevskia soli
GAACTCGGCGATCTGCTGCTGCAGGCAGTTTTCTTTGCGGAGATGGCGGAAGAAGAGGGCCGTTTCACGATTGCCGATTCGGTGGATGCGATCAGCGAGAAGCTGATCCGGCGGCATCCTCATGTGTTCGGCGATGAGAGCGCGGAGACGGAAGGCGACGTCCGTAAACTGTGGAGCGAGATCAAGGCGAAGGAGAAAGCACGGCCCCAGGGATTACTCGATGGCTTACCGCGCGCGCTGCCGGCGCTGGTGGAAGCACAGCAGATCAGTTCGCGAGCGGCGACAGCTGGCTTCGATTGGCCGGACGTGGCAGGTGTTCTGGCGAAGCTCGATGAGGAGCGCGTGGAACTCGCGAACGCTGTGACGGCGGAAGAACGCGAACATGAGATCGGCGATCTGCTGTTCGTACTCGTGAATCTGGCGCGGTTTTCGAAGGTGGACCCGGAGCAGGCGCTGCGCCGCTCGAATGCGCGGTTTCGCGAGCGCTTCCGGTATGTGGAGAACGCACTCGCCGCGCGCGGCAAAACGTTGGGTGACAGCACGCTCGATGAGATGGAAGAATTGTGGCAGCTTGCCAAGCGGCAGGCGGCCGCATGAGCATCGTGGTACGTGCGCTGAACTCGCAGGACGAGTTTCATGACGCGGTCGAGCTTCAGAAAGAGATCTGGCAGTTCAAAGACATGGACCTGCTGCCCAGGCGCTTATTCGTGGTTGCGACGAAAGTCGGCGGGCAGGCGTTCGGAGCTTACGACGGCGGCCGCATGGTCGGATTTGCGCTGGCGATTCCGGGGATGAAGCAGGGTTATGGGGCTTACCTGCATAGCCACATGGTGGGCGTCGCGGCCTCGCATCGCAACCAGGGCGTGGGGCGCATGCTGAAGCTGGCGCAGCGAGACGATGCCTTGGCGCGAGGCATCGATCTGATGGAGTGGACGTTCGATCCGCTGGAAATTAAGAACGCATTTTTCAACATCGAACGGTTGGGCGCGGTCGTGCGGCGGTACGTTTTAAATCAATACGGGATTTCGACGAGCGTGCTGCATACGGGACTGCCTACCGATCGCTGCGTGGCCGAATGGTGGATGCGCAGCGAGCGCGTTGTGAAGGCGCTGGCGGGCGAGCGTTCGGAGCGTAGCGAGATCGAATCGCGCATACAGGTTCCATCCGATATCGAGGAGATTCGCGTGAAAGAGCCGGCGCGCGCGCGGGAGATTCAGGGCGTGATCAGCGAGCAGTTTGGGAATGCATTCGATCGCGGGCTGACGGTGATTGGGTTTGAGCGATCGGAAGCCACGGGGGACTACCTGCTGGGGCAGTTCGAATCAGGACGGGGCGAATGAAAATCGATGCAATTGTGCTGCGCCAGGTGCGCATGCCGCTGGTACACTTCTTCGAAACCAGCTTCAGCCGGACCTACGAACGCGACATCATCCTGGTGGAAGCGCGGGCGAACGGCGTATCCGGGTGGGGCGAGATCACCGCGGGCGAGCATCCGTTCTACAACGAAGAATGGACCGAAGCCGCGTGGCGCATCGCGAAAGACTATGCGGGACCGCGCGTGGTGGGACGCGAGCTGGCCACCGCGGCGGACGTGTATCCGCTGACGGCCCACATCCGCGGACATAACATGGCGCGCGGCGGCATCGAAGCGGCGGTTTGGGATCTGCAGGCGCGGATCAATGGGAATCCGCTGTGGCGCGAGATCGGCGGCGGCGCGCGCAAGAAAATTCCGTGCGGCGTCTCGATCGGGATTCAGGACTCGGTGCCGGAGCTGCTGGAAAAAATCGACACCGAGCTTGCGGCCGGCTACCAACGGATCAAGATGAAAATCAAACCGGGCTGGGACGTCGAGGTGATCCGCGAGGTCCGCCAGCAGTTTCCGGATATCCGGTTGATGGCCGATGCGAACTCGGCGTACACGCTGGCCGATACCGAGCGATTGCGCGAACTGGATGCGTTCTACCTGATGATGATCGAGCAGCCGCTGGCGCACGACGACATCATCGATCACGCGGCGCTGCAGAAGAAACTCGACACGGCGATCTGCCTGGATGAAGCGATTCGCTCCGCGCACCATGCCGAGCAGGCGATTCAGGTGAGCGCGTGCCGGATCATCAACATCAAGCTGGGACGCGTGGGCGGCTTTGCGGAAGCCAAGCGCGTGCATGATGTTTGCGAAGACGCCGGGATCCCGGTGTGGTGCGGCGGCATGCTGGAATCGGGCGTCGGGCGCGCGCATAACATCGCGCTCTCGACGCTGCCGAACTTCACATTGCCCGGCGATGTTTCCGCGAGCAAGCGCTACTGGAAGCGCGACATCGTGGTGCCGCCGGTGGAAGTCGATTGCGAAGGACAGATCGCGGTGAGCGATGAAGTCGGGTTCGGCTACGAGCTGGATCACGATTACATCCGCTCCATCACGGTTCGCGAGGAAGCAGCCGGTTGACCGTCCTGCAGTTGCTCAAACAGAACCGCAGTTACCGGCGGCTCTGGATGGGCCAGGTGGTCAGCGAAATCGGCGACCACTTCAACAACATTGCGGTGTTGAGTCTGGCGCTGGCGCACACGCACTCGGGCCTGTCGGCGGCACTGGTGATGCTGGCGCGCGCCGTCCCCGCGATCATGGCTGGGCCGGTGGCGGGATTGTCTCTGGACCGGCTCAATCGCAAGTACGTGATGGTGGCGAGCGACCTGACGCGTGCCGTGCTGGCGCTGGGTTTCATCCTCGCGATTCCGCAGCACTCGAACACGGTGATCTATATTTTCAGCGCGCTGCTGATGTTCGCTTCGCCGTTTTTCACCAGCGGGCGATCGTCGATTCTGGCGACCATCGTCACCGATGAAGAACTGCACGCGGCGAACTCGATCACGCAGATCACCGGATGGTCGACGCTCACCATCGGCGCGGCAGCGGGCGGATTGACGGTCGCCAGCGTCGGATACCAATGGGCGTTTGTGCTGAATTCCCTCTCGTTCGTGGTCTCGGCGATCTGCGTGTGGGGACTGGTTCCGGCCGCCGGCACATTCCGCGTGAAGCGCGTGGTGCTGAGCGAAAACGATGTGGTGCGGCCGTGGCATGAGTACGCGGAGGGGTTGCGTTACATGGCGCGAACGCCGCTAATCATGGGGCTCGCGCTGGTCGGCGTCGGGTGGGCTACGGGTGGCGGCGCGGCGCAGGTGTTGTTCAGCATGTTCGGCGAGCTGGTGTTTCATATGGGTCCGCGCGGGATTGGAATCATCTGGAGCTTCGCCGGACTGGGGTTGCTGATCGGCGGCGCGGTGGCGTTCTTCCTGGGTCCGCGATTGCGATTTGAATCCTATAAGCTGACCATTTCGATCTGCTACATCATCCACGGCGGCTGTTATGTGATCTTCGCGTTGATGCGCAATTTCGAGCTCGCGCTGTTGTTCATCATGCTGTCGCGCGCGGCGGTCGCGGTAAGTTCGGTGTTGAATATGGGGCAATTGCTGGAACATGTCGATAACCGCTTCCGCGGGCGCGTGTTCTCGACCATGGAATCGATGCAATGGTCGGTGATGATGCTGTCTATGGGCGCGACAGGCTTTGCTTCGTCGTATACGGACCCGCGGACGATCGGTGTCTATGCGGGCATTGCGAGTTCAATGACGGCCGTCGGATGGGCGTGGGCGAACTTCACGGGACGATTGCCGGAGCCGGCGCGGCAGGTTCCTGAAGAGATCGAGATTCACGGAGATGCGGTCGCGTGAGTCCGGTTGCCGGTAAGACGGTGCTGGTGACAGGCGGGGCGAAACGCATGGGGCGGGCGATCGCGCTGCGCTTGTTTCGCGAAGGCGCGCGCGTGCTCATTCATTACGGGACATCGGAACAGGAAGCGCGCGAGACAGCTGCAGCGTGCGGCGATGCGCCGTTGTTCCAGGCGAATCTGGAGAGCGTGGGTGAGATCCGCGCGATGTTCGAACAGATCGGGCAGCTGGATGGACTGGTGAACAACGCGGCGCGATTCACGCGCATGGACGTGATGGCGATCGAAGAGGCGGACTGGGATTTCATCCATTCCGTGAACCTGAAGAGCGTGTTCTTCTGCTGCCAGAGTGCGGCGCGTTTGATGCGTGAGGGCGGGAGTGGGAGCATCGTGAACATCAGCTCGTTGGGCGGGCTGCGGCCGTGGGCGGACCATGCGCATTACTGCGCGTCGAAGGCTGGGGTCATCATGCTGACGAAAGCGCTGGCGAAGGCTTTGGCGCCGGAGATCAATGTGAATTCGGTCGCGCCTGGAGTGTTTCCGTTTGGCGATCGCGATGCCGCGGAGACGCAGCCGGAAGTACAGGCGATGATTCGTCGCACGCCGATGCGACGGGCCGGCGAGGCGGATGAGTTAGCTGATGCGGTCTTGTACTTTCTAAGTGCGCCGCGGTTTGTTACCGGGCAGGT
>NZ_CAJCHS010000392.1 GCF_903970205.1 Nevskia soli
CGCGACCTTGTGAATCAGGTTTGCGGCCATCACTTTACCGCCGATCCTCTGAGCACCGGAGGCTTGCGCGCTCGGCAAAGACCCGATCACGTCCGCCAAAACCGCACCCGGCACCGCACCCGGTATTTGACGCCCATCCACGAGCGGCGGGCGAGCCGGGGCATTTGCCTTCAACTCCTCGGCTTTCGCCTTATCCTCGGCGGCGCCGGCTTGATCACCTAACGCCAGCTTCGCTCTCGCCCGCAAAAGGTAACCGAACCGATCCTCAGGCCTCTGCCGAATCTCCTCCTCGGCATCGGCAAGTGCCAGCTCGGGTTTATGGGTCAACAGGTACACAGACCCCCGGTGATATTAAGCAGCGCCAAAGTTTGAATACCTGCGTATCACCTCGCTGAAGTCGGAAATCGCCTCGTCAAATCGGCCAAGTGCGCGGAACACTTCCCCGCGCTGCATATAAGGGGGGAGATAATCCGGCATGACGCGGATCGCCTGGGTGAAATCGTCGATTGCCTTGTCCCATTGCTGGTCGCGTTGTGCTTCCATGCCTTGATGGATGTAATCGCTCGCCTCCGCTATCTGGGCCTTGGGCGACCTCGCGTCTTGGCTCCACGCGGCGGGTAACAGCGTCGCGACCATTACCGGCAAGAGGAAACGTTGCATCTGGCTCATCGTAGTCCCGCGCCGCGCAACCTGCAAATCGAATTGTGGTCACATAGGAACAGAAATGGCCTTTATCAAAGTCGCGACGCTCGCGCAACTTCAGTCGGAACCGCTCCTCGAAGTGATGGTGGACGACAAGCCCTATGCTCTCTGCCTGGTCGACGGACAAGTTCACGCGCTCGATGGAACTTGTCCGCATCAGGGCGGCCCACTGGGTCAGGGAATGCTCAACGGTTCCAAAATCATGTGCCCCTGGCACGCTTGGGAGTTCGATTGCACCACCGGTCTCAATGACTATGAACCCGACGACAAAGTCGCGGTTTTTCCGGTCAAAGTAGAAGGCCAGGAAGTCCTTATCGACGTTGCCTGAACTGCCTGAAGTCGAAACCGTCGTTCGCAGCCTGCAACCTATTCGCGGCCGCCGGATACTGAATGCCGAAGTCCGGCAAAAGCGGGTCGTCCGCGGTGAACTAGACGGTCTCGCCGGTCGGCGCATCCGCGCCATCACGCGTCGCGGTAAGTTCATCGTCCTGGAACTCGACCGGGGTTTCCTGCTGGTGCATCTGGGGATGACCGGCAAGCTTCTAGTGGATGGCGAGTTGTCAAAACATACACACGTCATCTTTACCCTCGATCGCGGCGCTTTACTCTACACCGATAGCCGTCAGTTCGGTCGCGTGGAGTACTCAACCGAACTCCCCGACCGCGTCGCCAAGCTCGGACCCGAACCGCTATCGGTTCCCTTCGACGAATTCGTGGCTACGCTGCGCGCGCGCAAAGCGCAGATGAAAGCGCTTCTACTGAACCAGAGATTCCTGGCAGGTATCGGCAACATCTATGCCGATGAGGTCCTGTTTCGCGCCGGCATTCATCCGCGCGCGAATTCCGCGTCGATCAGTAAGCCCCGCGCACGAAAGCTTTATGAGGCGATTCAGGACGTTCTGAACGCCGCCATTCGCGCCAAAGGTTCTTCCATTTCGGACTATGTCGATTCCGAAGGGAAGCGCGGCAGCTTCCAACATGAGCATCTGGTCTATCGTAAACACGGTGATCCATGCGCGAAGTGCGGGTCACCGATACGCCGGACTCTTGTCTCGCAGCGCGGAACTCACTTCTGCTCGAAGTGCCAGAAACGTTGATTATTTAAACCTCTTCTTATACAGAAAGTCTACGCCGAACTCGCCGTTCTCGTCGCGCATCGCTACCGCCGACCACGTCCGCGAGAACTCCCACTCTACGCGGATCACCTGTTCCTCGGCATTGGCCACATCCGTGATATAAGTGAAAGTCAAATCGGGAGTAATCTGCTGTTCCAATGTTACCTTAGCTTGCGGGTTGTTGGTGACTCCGGAAATTGTCGGGTCGATCTTAAGACTACTAACCCCGAAGAAGCGCTGCAACCGCCCCGCTACCGGGTTCGAGATAGCCTGACCTACCAACGCCGATGCGCCCATTTGCTGCCAACTCTGGGCGGGGGCGGTCGGTTGGCGCGCTGCAATGGTCGCGTCATTCGGACTTCGACCGGTAGCCAGAAGCGCGACCAGATCGGAGAACGCCAGCGGCGGATCGGAGCGATAACTTACATTCAGCTTAGTGATCGGGCCGGAGAACGTCACGGTAACATCCACGCCACGAGCCACAGTTTCCAGATCAACATTCAGAATCGGCTCGAGTTTGACTGGATTGTAGAAAGAGATCGAGCCTTGCGTGATCGTGTATTGATTGCCGAAGAACGTCAGCTCGCCTTGCGTGATATTCACGCGCCCCAGCAGCACGGGGTTCGCGATCGTCCCGCGCAGGCGCAGGTTCGCGTCGGCCTCCAGGCTCTGCGTGTAACTGCTTTCGAAAGTGATATCCGGCGCCGTCTGTATCTGAACATCGAACTGCAAGTTACTCGTAAACCCGGTAGATGCGGACGGCGTCTCGGGGGGCGCCGAAGCTGAAGATAGGATAGAGCCAAGATCGGTCCTTGGATTGAACGCGAGCCGGTCTATGGTTACTGTACCGGACAAGATACTTCGTGCCGTAGTCCCCACCATAGTGAGATTTGCGTCCGCCAAGGTACTCACGCCTTGCGGGTAACGAACTCGAACCCCGCGCGCTTCGGCACGCAACCGGAAGGCCAGGTTGTTATTGATGAATGAGACAAAGCCGCCCATCTGAACCTTGCCGCCGCCGCTCTCCGCCGTTAGGTCCCGGATAGTCGCCTGGCTCCCGTTGAACACGAGAGTGCCATTGGCGTTTGAGAGACCATTCGGAACATCGGTTACAGCGAGATTGGCGTTCTTCACTTCGAGCGTGCCGTTCAAGGACGGATTG
This sequence comes from Nevskia soli, assembly GCF_903970205.1. Classification (GTDB taxonomy): domain Bacteria; phylum Acidobacteriota; class Terriglobia; order Bryobacterales; family Bryobacteraceae; genus Bog-113. The sequence goes on from NZ_CAJCHS010000392.1 coordinate 2,980, forward strand.
CTGAAGGGTCCGCGCACTCCGGCATTCACGAGGACTGCGCCGGAAGAAACGACGTCGTTACTAAATAAGTGGATGATGGCGAGATTGATGTTGCCGTTGAGTCGCAAATCCACGTTCTGCACCGGGCTGATCGTGGCCGATCCAGTGACCGAGAAGTTCGAATCTTGCGCGACAAGACGGGCGCTGTCAACCGTCACCTTGTTATTAGCAAGTGTCACCCGTATGGGTCCGTCGTTGCGTACCGAGAGGTCGAGGGGTACTTGACTTTCACCGGGCGCAGGCAGGCGATGCATTTCGAGCTTAGGGATGTCGAGCGACGCGCGTAGTTGGTCCGGCTTCGCAGCGGGGCCGCTTAAGTCCAATGTCCCTTCGACTATGCCGCCCACCGGCATACTTTCGGCCTGTTCCTTAGTTAGCAGGAGGCGGCGCGCCGTCTCAATGTGCAAGTTACCGAACTGGATGTGCGCCGATCCTGGATAGTCACCTGCCAGTGTCCAGCGGCCGTCTCCAGTAATATTGGCGTCCGCAAGATTGGAGCGCAGCTTGGCCTCGACTACCGGGGCATTGGCACCGTTGGCGACCAGCGTGTTCGCAGTAACGTCGATGTTACCGAGCCTTTTACTGCCCAGTTGTAAGTCGGACGCTCCCACATCTGCGTTCAGGGAAACGGGAAGAACGGAAATCTTGCCCGCTTTGTCGCGGGTGACGTTGGCTACGCCGTCGGCTGTAAGTTTAACCGAGCCGGCCAAATCCGGTTCGCGTTGATGCAGTGTTACCACTTGAGTCATGGCGATGGTGTTACTCGCGATGTGAAACGTTAGACTACCGGGAATGAAATCGTTTGCGCTATGAGCGTAGGTCGCGTCCAGATTCAACTGCTTGGAGCCGGCAACCAATTGAGCTTTCAAGGTCTGTGAGGCGCGCTGGGGTGCATCCAGATGAACGGTTAACCGGCTGTAGGGCTCGCCTTCAATCTGTCCCGCGGCGAGCGTGAGATCAGCGACGGCCTGTGGATTGCCAATGGTTCCGTTGACCCGCGCGCTCACGTTCAGAGTACCCGTAACGGGAACATCTTTCTGCCCTGCGATCGCCAGCAGATCGGTCAGGTTACCATTCTGTAGCGCGACATTCGCCGTCAACGGCGCCGTCTCGACAGGTTTCCAATTCTGCAGGCCCGCGCTACCCGAGAACTTAGCCGATACGCGCTGTTGATGCAGGCTGCCATTCGTGATTTGAACGCCTGTAGGACTCGCGCTGATATCTGCGTTCAGCGAATCGATACGCTGCTGTTGCACGATGAAGTTCGATCCGCCTAAGTGCCCGTTGAGTACCGGAGTCGCGAGCTTACCTGTGACAGTTCCGCCGAAGCTGACCTGGCCTTGCGGCGTCAAGGTCAGCGGAATCACAGGAGGAGCTTGTCCAGGCGTTGCCACAACCTGCATGGCGGGAAGCAAGTCATCTAGATTCGATGAGACGAGATGGACGTTGAGTTGCTGACCGAGCGTACCTTGGATATCCAACCGGGTATTCGGAAGTGCGATAAAGCTTTGCCCCAGATCGAGGGTGTTCTTCGAGGCATTGAACTTCGCGTCGATGAAGCCGTGTACCGGCATGGCGTTTCGCGCCGGTGAGATGGTCAAACGGGCAGTTCCGGAAAAGCGGTCATGCTGCAGTTGCGAGAGACGGCCTTCAGCGAAAATCGGACCCGAAATACTGCCATCGTAAGGGAGCTTCTCGCGTGTAGCTAATGACGCAACGGTCCGAATATCGAAGTGTTTGAGTTCGCCGTTGACCTTATAGTCTTCGAAGTTCTTCAGCTCGGCCTTAGCTACAATCTGGCCGCCCAGTGCATCGGCGACGAAGTCATTTATCGAAACCGACTTCGGGCCACCGTCGATTTTCGCTTGCAGCCGGATGCGTTTGAGATCGATGCCCGGCACTCGATACGCGACGTCGTAGGCCTTCACAAACCCGCTGATCGCATAGTTATCCGCGGCGTGGTAACTCGCGCTCCCATTCGCCTCTAGCCATCCGGATTGATGCGACTTGAGCTTCAGTATGTCGCCAACCTGTCCGACCGAGACTTTGGCGCGATACTCCGTCGTAACTACCGGTGCGCGGAAATCATCGATCCTTCCGTTGATATCGATTTCCGAAGGGCCGGCACCTATCTTGGCTTGTTCGACGACCAAGCTGTTCTTCTCAATCGCGATCGTCGTGGCGATGTTGGCCGCGACCGGAAGGTAATGGTTGTAAGTCAGATCAAGCGGCGCGACGGAGAGATCGCCATGATAGCGTGGAACCGCCGGATCGTAAGTGAAGAGTGTTCGAAGGTTGTCGCCCCGCGCTGAGTAGCTTTGTATCTTCGGCGGTTGGCCCGATGCGTGAATCTCAGCCGCGCCCCCATTCAGTTCGAATCGTTGGATGGCCAGATCGAGAATGGTCTCGGTCGCGCTCTTCTTGGACTTCGACGGATTCTTCGGATTCGGCACATTCGTGGTTCCGTCCGCCGCGACAAGCAGAAAGGCCTGGGGATGGTCGATCCGAAGCAACGCGAGATCCACGTCGCGCTTCAGAATCGAGATAATCTTCAGGCCAACCGTCATCCGGTCAACATGAAGCAGCGGCGGGCCGTTCGAAGGTTCCGTGCCATGGAGAGTGAAGCTATCAACCGTCGCGGTCAGAGTGCGCCAATCGAAAGAAAAGCGGGCGATCTCGACGCTGCCCCCCGTCGCGGTCTCGGCAACGCTGACAATCTTCTGGCGAACCTTGTTATAGAACCATGGGCTTTGTACGAATTCAACACCCGCTACGGCAAGGATTAGAAGCAGCAGCAGAATACCGCCGGCCCACTTCAGCAGCGAGCGGGTACGACGGGTCATTCGGGCGTTCCTCCCGTTCCTTTCGCCATCTCCTCGCTTAACCTCTTCTGGGACTCGTCGCTCCAGTAAGCACAATCAAGTTGGATGAACACCGATGTATACGGTATCGCGAGGTCCGTCTTGACGATCAGCACGCGGAAGGTCTTAGCAGTTTCGTCCAGCTTACTGATAATCTTTTCGTGCTCCAGGCTTTGCGCGTTAAGTCCGCTAAGTTCCGACGTAAGACTACGCCGGTACTGCAGGACGCCGGGGGCCTCGGACTCCAGCACGTAAGGGAGTTCCTTGTCGGTGTAGATGGTGGGCCGTACGTGGCGCGAACTCTTGATCATGCCGAGTACAGTCCTCAGCACCGTGATCTGATCGGCATTAGCCACGATCGTTTCGATGCCCTCGCGCGATTGCGCCGGATAGGCCGAATCGGCAATCACGATCCAATTGCGGTGACCGTACTCCGGGAGCCGCTGGCGCACGACATTAGCCCAATCCTGCGAGAAGCCGGAGTTCCTGCGTTGGGCGGAAGCATTCTGAGCCGGTAACAATACAAAGCTCGTGGCAATGGCAAAGAGAAGCGATCTGGAAATGTTCATAGAATCAGTCTCCTCCTAATGCGGTTGGCCGGTGTCCAAGTGAGCCTCGACGTTGGCTCCCGTACCCAGCGATCGGTCGATATAACGGATGATCGCGCGCGAACGGGAGCGCGCGATCCACTGGTCCAGTTGCTGATCGACACGCTCTCCGGTCAGCTTCTGCTGGATCTGGTCACGCACGTCGGTTAGAGGAGGCGCCTTCGCGGCCACCGCGCCCGGATGAGTAGCCGCAAGGTTCTCACGATAATATTTCTCGACGTCTTCCTCGGTAACCTGGACCGCGGGGCGGAAGCGTAAGTCGATAAAGTTCAACAGTTGTAACTGCCAGGCAATGTAGTCGCGCAGCTCTTTTACCGTAAGTCGATACTGCTTGAGCAGCACATCAAGGGCCCCGTCACCGCCGCGGGATTTCTCCATGCTGGCGAACGCGGCATCGATCTCGCCTGGGGGGACCGGCGGATAAGCGCCGAAGCTCATCTCGCGGCGGATCAGGGCCTGCTGGATCAGTTGATCCGCCGCTTTGCGCCGGGATTCGATACTGAAATCGGGTTGAGAGCCATTGGTAAATGCCGCCAGGCGTATGTCCTGATCGATCTGACTTTCGGTAATGGCTTCAGTGCCGACACTTACCGCAATCGAGTCTATCATTACGGCCGGCAGTGTTGTAACCAATACGAGAGCGAGAAGAAAGCGCATGTCAGAAAGTCTGCCCAATCGAAAAGAAGAACTGGAAATGGCTGATCTGCAAAGCTTCGCGGGTACAAGTATTATCGGCTGTGCAGTTTACCAGGTCCTGAAAAGAGCCGGCGAATCCGTTGTACTTGGGCGGATTGATGGAGTAAGCCAAGTCAAGGCGCACGGGGCCGATCGGTGTCTTGTAACGGATACCGAACCCGGCCGCGTGAACCATGTAGTTGAAATCCGTCGGATCACTCGGGTGGGGCTGGCTGAAAGAGAAGCTGATGTCGCTCGGCTTATCGAAAATGTTGCCGAAGTCTTCGAACAACACGCCTCCGATGTTATCGCCGATGAGAGGGAAACGCAGTTCCGTGTTGTTGAAGAGAAGCGCGGAACCGCCCAGCGGGAACCCCGTTTCGAAATCGCGCGGACCCGCCTGATTCTGCGGAAACGCTCTAAGTGTGTCGGGACCGCCGCCGAAGAAACGTTCCGACAGCGGTATCGGATCCTCGTCATCTGAACTTACCACCGGCGGCTTCCCATAAGTCGGTAGAACCCCAAATGAAGTCTGGCGCGCCAGGACAATCTTCTGCCCGATCTTGGTGAAGGTTGCGTTGCGGCCGAGTAACCGGATGAAGTTGTTATTGCCGCCCAGATAATGGCTGGCGACGCCTACGTCAATCGAATCGAAGATTCCTCGATGAGCGTCCACCGGGTCATCGCGCCGGTCATTGACGAGGTTGAATCCGACGATGCCGGTCTTAGTCGTCGTCGAAAGCAGCGGAACGAGCAACGGATTGATCTTCAGATTCGAAACGGCAACGTTGCGGTAATCCACCCGGAAGAAGATGGTAGTCGGTTTCGAAATCCTGTCGGTAAGTTGGACCGACGCCTCCGAACGCTTGGCCGCGAAGGTACGCACGTCGTAGGAATCGTCGTAGAGCGTGGTGATGGAAAGGTCGTACTTAGGCTTCCCGCCAAAGATCCGCGGCAGTAAGTAGGAGAGCTGGGCGCGCTTATCGTAGTCGGAATACTGAGTGCGTAACGCTAAAGTCTGGCCGCGTCCCAGGAAGTTCAAACGAGTTACATCGAACTCCAGCAGCGGGCTGAAACCGGTAGCTCCACCGGGACTGGAAAGGTCGTTGGCCGCATTGCTTCCGCCGATCCTCGCAATCTCCGCGCCCACGCCGCCGGTAAGACTCCAACGGCTCGCTTCCTCCATGTCATAGAGAACATACTTACGATCGGTATCGCCGTTGGGATTCTGAACGGCCATATCCACCTTGGCAAAAATACCCAGGTCGTAGAGGCGGCGCTGGATGTCGCCCATCTTCACCGGCGAAAGCGGATCACCCGGGTTCAACGTAATTTGCCGGTCAACGAGCCGGGGCTTGGTGGTGTGCAGCCCCTGATAGATTACCTGGCGGACGAACTGCTGATTGCCCTCCGAAATCGTGTAAGCGAGACTGACTTCGTTGGACTTCGGACCGGGCGTCGATGTCCAGTTGAAGGTCGCGTTCGGAAAGCCGTTCTGGAAGTAATAATTCAGAATCTGCTCGCGATCGGCCGCTATGTTGAATTCGCTAAAGGGCTGGTCTTCGCTGGAATTGAGAGTGGATATGATGCGGTGCAAATCCAGCTTGCCGTAGCCTTTGACGCTAAGATGCGAAACAATCCACTGCGGTCCTTCATCTATTGTGAGTGCGACCGCTAGATCTCCGGTGCGGCCTTTCACGTCGTCCGTAATCTGACTGGTGATCGAGACATCGCGAAACCCGTTCGCGCGGTATAGGTTGCTGATCGATTCTTTATCGCGGCGCAGGAACGCATTACTGAACCGCCCTCGCCAAAATTGCAGCGATTTCGGCTCCAGGAACATGCGTTCCCGCAACGTCTGCAAGGTGAAGTATTTATTGCCGGTAATCGATAACGCTACTAACCGATGCCGCTTACCCGGAGTAATCAGGTAATCGATCTCCTCAACGTTCCCGGCGGTTCGGCTTTCCTTAAACTCGACGCTTGCATCATAGTAGCCCGAGGCTTGCAATTCATCTCGAAGGTTATTCGCGCCTTCCTGCAGTAGGTCGCGATCGACTGTGTGCTCATCGTAAATGGGCACGTTGGATTTCAGCTTACCCTGACTCACCTTGTATCCAACGGTTTTGATCTGTAGGGTGGGACCGGGATCGACGTTGAGTTCCGGCCGTACGGTCCGGGTGGCTCTATCGAAATCGAGTTTCGAAAGCTGGACGGTCGCGAGCAGACGCCTGGCTTTGTCATAGCGCAGCCGGACATTCCTAACGCCCTGAGACGTCCTCTTCTGCGTGACCGAGCGCCATCCGGGAATGAGGAACTTATGCCAGCCGGTGGACTTGATAATTCGTTCCGGCGTCAGTACCAGATTCTTTCCATTCAGTTGAGGCGCGACGTAATGCGCTCTCCGGCCGGCCTGGACATCGAAGATGATGTTCACCTGCTGCCCCTGGTCCTGGTAATCGAGACTATGGGTGATGGTGGACTCGTAGAATCCGTTGGCCACCAGAAGTCTGCGAATACCCTCTTCGGCCGGCCCAAGCATGGCGGAGTCGAACGGCGTGCCTAAGTCGAGCTGGGTGGCATTCGATATCTGACCGGCATTGGGCGGAACGCCCGTCTTACCGATGATATCGATATCTCCAACGAACCAGGCGTTCTTAGTCAGGAACTGGAGCGTGACTCCGCCGTCCGCGGTAGGTTCGCCATTGACCTTGATGTCTGTAAAACGTCCGGTAGCAAAGAGCTGCTCAATCGCGGCACGAACGGCGTCCTCGGTAAGCGGTTCACCTTTCTTTATCTTAAGATCGTCTAGAAGCTTTGCGAGATCGCGTTCATCCAGCGGTTGATCGTGGGGGAACTCGATCAGCGAGATCTTTCTGCCTTCCAGCGACTCCGCCGAGGGGTTGGTTTGCTGCGCGTGCGTCGGCCTAGCGGCGAAGAGCAGAACCGCGGCGATCAGGCAAAGAAGCGGAGCGTTCCGGGTTCGCAACAGACTCATCGTAACGTAGCTATCCATTTACTTTGCTACGATCCGGACTGAATGCCACCGGGACGCTACACGCGTTTGGTTCGATTAGACGCAATTGGTGAGGCTGGACACAACCGGATCGCGTCGAGCCACGCCGTGATCGTGGGTTGCGGGGCGCTGGGAACGGTTGTAGCGGAACTGCTGGCTCGGTCAGGGGTGGGTCATCTGACGCTGCTTGACCGCGATTTCGTCGATCTGACCAACTTGCACCGGCAGTTTCTGTTTGACGAATCCGATGCGGCTGAGGGGATCCCGAAAGCGGTTGCCGCGGAGCGGCGGCTGCGCGCCATCAACAGCGAGATTGAGATTACATCCGTTGTCGACGACCTGCGTCCACGGCGAGTGGCGGATCTGCTGGGGCGGCCCGACGTGATCATCGACGGGACCGACAACTTCGAGGCGCGCTTCCTGTTGAACGACTACGCGGTCGAACAGGGGATTCCGTGGATCTATGGCGCCGCAGTCGGCACTTACGGGATCGCGATGCCTGTGCTGCCGGACCGGACGGCTTGTTTCCGCTGTGTCTTCGACGGCCCGCCCGAGGGCTTGCAGCCGACCTGCGAAACGGCCGGCGTACTCGGTCCCGTGACCGCATTGATCGGAAGTTTGCAGGCGGGCGTGGCGTTGCAAATCCTAAGCGGCAATACGGACGCGGTACGGGACACGATTACCACGGTCGACTTATGGCACGGGCCGCTGCGCGAAGTTTCCAAGCCGGAGCGCGACCCAGACTGCCCGTGCTGCGGCCATCGAGAGTTCGAATGGTTGAATGGCAAGCATGATACTCCGGTAAGCCTTTGCGGGCGCAACGCCGTGCAGATTCATTCAGAACGCGGAGTTATCGACTTAGCCGCTCTTAAGACTCGACTGGAGCTCGAAGGTACCGTGCGGTCGAACGACTTCGCTCTACGCTTCGCGCTCGCTCCTCACGAGATCACGGTATTTCGTGACGGCCGGGCTATTGTCCATGGGACTCAAGATCCGGCCGTTGCTCGCGGGTTATATGCCAAATGGATCGGGAGTTAAGACATACTCGGCTGCACGGCTTTGACGTGCGGACTCGGCTTACCCAACCATTCCAGATTCTGCGCCGTACTGTCGAAGAGTGCGCTGGTCTTGAATAACTCCCAATCGCCTTTCATTGCGAACGGCTTTACCCGATTGAGGATAGCGGTCATCTCTTGTTGGGATACCTTGCCGTAAGTCTGGGCGGCTTTGATTGCCTGATCCAGATACTCCATCTTGTTGATTCCCGTGATCTGCACCGATACCGGACGGCTAAGTGAATATTGCAGGCATTCCAGCGCGGTGATGGCGCCGGTCTTCAGGATCACAGCGTCACCGATGCTCTTCATTCCCAGAACTCCGATATTCCGCTGAGTCAGTTCCGGTAAAACCAGATTGCTGAAGCTTCTGAAGTGGTAATCCATGACGTTTACGGGCATTTGCACGGTATCGAACTCGAACTCGTGTTGGTCTGCTACTTCCAGCATGTAGAGATGGATGCGGGGGTCTTTGTGGCCGGTGAATCCGATGTAGCGTACCTTGCCGGCTTTCCTGGCCGCGAGGGCCGCTTCGATGGCGCCGTCTTCTGCGAAGATGCGGTCCGGATCCTCGAATCTGATGATTTCATGAAATTGCATCAGGTCGACATGATCGACTTGCAAGCGTTTCAGCGATTCTTCCAGTTGCCTGTTGAACTCTTCTTTGGTGCGTCCGTCATTCTTGGTCATCAGGAAGACGCGCGCGCGCAGATTGCCGTCCTTGATTGCCTTGCCCATCCGCTTCTCGCTCTCGCCGTTGTTGTAGTCCCAGGAGTTATCGAGGAAGTTGATGCCTCGATCGACGCCCGTTCTTATTAGGTGGATGGCTTCTTTCTCAGTAACATCCGACTTACCCAGGTGGTAACCGCCCATACCGATGCAGGAGACCTGCTCGCCGGTGTGGCCGAGAGTACGGTAGGGAACTTCGCTATGACTTGGCGTTGACATACCTTATTAGATGCCTATTTGGAGGGGATGCGCTAGAGTAGGCGCGGGTGTGAGCGTGCGGATTGCCCCGTAATGTGGGGTTTGGTGGTTGGCCGCAGGGTACAGTCCGGGGACATGGGTAACAGTTAGCCGGACTAGTAGCCAGCGTGCTTGTCTACGATGTTCTCCAGAGGCTCGCCGCGGAGGAAACGATCGAAGTTCGCCAGAAAGAAGTGCATTGCGTCCTCGTTCCAGTTTGGCGTGTTGTCCGCGCAATGGGGCGAAAGGAGCACATTGTCGAACTCGAACAACGGATGGTCGGGCGGTAGCGGTTCCTTCGAAAACACGTCCAGCGCGGCGCCGCGAATGCGCCTAGAGCGGAGCGCATCCACCAGCGAATCCTCATCGATCACCGGGCCGCGTCCGACATTCATCAACACGGCGGACGGCTTCATCGCCGCAATCTCGCGCGCTCCGATCATGCCCTTCGTTTCGGGCGTGAGCGGCGCGGCGGCCACTACGTAATCGCATTCGCGGATCATGTCGAGCAATCCGTCAGGTCCATAGGCGCGGTCGAGCAGCGGATCGCCCGAAGCGCGCTCGGGGCGGCGACGCTGGGCCAGAACGCGCATCCCCATCGCGTGGGCTCGCGTGGCGCACGCGCGTCCGATATCGCCATAACCGACGATCCCCATGGTTGCCCCGCGCAGTTCCAACATCGTAAACGGGGACCATCGATGGCCCTCCTGATCGCGCAGCAGCCGCCGGATATCCTTGGCGAAGAACAGCGCGCCCGCCATCACAAACTCGCCGAGCGACTGGCTGTAAACCCCGCGCGAATTGGTGATCACGACCGGGCTGGCAACCAGGGCGGGGAACAGCAGCGAATCGAGGCCGGCCCAGCGGACATGCATCCAGCGCAGGTGGGCGGCGAGCGGAAGTATCGCTTCGAGATCCGCTTTGCGAATGTTCCACGCCAGCATCGCTTCGGCGCGCGAGGCGGCAGGGGCCAACGAGGCGGCATCGGCTCCGATGACCAGGTCGACGCGGTCGCGGATGGGGTCGAGGAGCGGCAGGTAAGGGTCGGCGGGATCGGCTAAAACCAACAGTGTGGTGACGGGCATGGCGCGTTTCCGGCGGGAGATGACCAGTGTAGCGAACGCGATGCCGTAACCTATAAAGAGTGCCTGTTCAAAAATTCCTCGATGGAGTATCGCGCTTTCAGAAGGACGTCTATCCGTATAACCGCGAGTTATTCGAACGGCTCGCGACCAAGCAGAAGCCTAGCGCTCTGTTCATCACTTGCTCGGATTCCCGCATCGACCCTTGCCTGCTCACGCAGAGTAAACCGGGGGAGCTATTCATCTGCCGCGTAATTGGCAACATTGTCCCGCCGTATCCGGACGCGATCGGCGGCGTTTCGGCGACCATTGAATACGCCACGGGAGTGCTGCGGGTGCCGGAGATCATTGTTTGCGGCCACACGGATTGCGGAGTGATGCGCGGCGCGCTGCATCCGGAAGCGATGAAAGATTTCCCGAATGTGGCGCATTGGTTGAACTATGCGCAAGTGGATCATCGGGAGCGCGAACCTTCCGAGGAATTCCTACTGCGATTGACGGAACGGAATGTCGTGAAGCAGCTGGAGAACCTGCGCTGGCATCCGACGGTGGCGGCGCGGCTGGAACGGGGAGATCTCGCGCTGCATGGCTGGGTTTACCACATAGGAACCGGCGCAGTTACGGCTTATGACCGGGAGAGCCGGACGTTTAAAGAGAGCGTGCCTGCCTAGGTGGGAGTAAGTTCCGTTCAGGCGGCCTTCGCGAGCTGGTTATAACCGTGCTTGCGGAGCCACTGGCGGCGTTTTTCCTTCTGAAGAGGGCCAGTGAAGACGGGCATGTCGCTGGGGAATTTGAGTTCGGAAGAATGTGGCGGAACGAAGCCAGACGGGGAAGGTTGCGTCGTGCTTTCCATGGGGACTTCAACGGGTTGGATGACGGCGCTCATCCGGCGGGTCTGAACTAAGCCGGTTAATTGGTTTTCGGCTAGGGCGGCGCGGCGGTGCAGCCGCGCTTCCGCCGTGGAGAGCTGATTAAAGAGGCGCGCATTGGCCTGAAATCCGGCGGCCTGGGCGAGCGCGGTGAGGGTGTCTTCGTCGGCCTCGAACATGTTTTCGACGGCAGCGCGCTGTTGCTCGGCGGTGAGGATGGTTAGCGCGGTCTCGCGAGCGACGATGTGCTGGATGCGCCAGTGGCACGCGACGATCTCCTGAACGAGCGAGAGTTCCTGGCTGGTTTCAGCGTGGAAATCGTTGGCGTATTCGATGCGGAGCGATTCGAAGGCGGCGGGGTCCTCACCCGGGAGGAGGACTTCGACGGAGAAGAGACCGTGTTTGACGGCGTTCATGGAGGCGCGTGCTTTGCCTTCGGGAGTGCGGGGTCCGGTGGAGTGCTGGGCGTTGGCGCGGTTGATGTCGGCGCGCGTGCGGGATGCGGGTTCG
>NZ_CAJCHS010000393.1 GCF_903970205.1 Nevskia soli
CCGATCTCGCGAATACGCTCTCGCACGGACATCGCGATGGTGTTCGCGCAAACCAGCATAATCGTAAACGTTACCGCCGTACCCACGATCATCAGAAACGCTTTTATGTTGCCCAGCATCGACATGAAGCTAAGTGCGAAAGCACTCTCGGTTTCCGTCTTCGTTTGCTGGGGCGAGTTAGCGAACATCGCATCCACAGCCTTCTCGATTCGCGGTACGTCGTCCGCCGTGTTAGCTAGAACATAGAAAATGCCGACGTTCCCTTTGCGCGCCTCCGACATTCCTTCTTCCACGTAAGCTTTGTCAAAGTACAGCACGTCGTTATCGATCGGAGCGTCGTAGATGCCCACAACATGTAAGTCGAGATCGCCGGGATAAATATCGCCACTGAGCATGATGCGGTCGCCGAGCTTCAGCTTCAATTTATCCGCGAGTTCCTTCCCGATGACGCAACCGCGCCGGTCATGCTGGAACGCCTTCTTCTCTTCGTCGCTGATCTTCATTTCCGGCCGCACGGTGAACAGACGGTCGGGTTCGGTGGCGAACCGCGCGAATTGGTGCTCCGGCTTGTCATCGATATAGGTGCCCCCGTACCAGTTCGCGATCAGGACTTCATGAACTCCGGGGATCGTCTTGATCTTCTCCCGGTAATATTGCGGCATGGTTACAGCCAGCGATACGCGGTTGCGCGTTACCAGCCGCAGCGCTTGCGACGGCGCTTCGGGCGTCAGATAGAGCGCCTGATAAACAGCCATGAGCACGCCTAGCAGACACAATGAAATCGCGATACTAGCGATCGTGAGCGAGGTCCGGCGGCGGTTGCGCCACGAATTCTTCAGAATCAGGGGCAGATTTCTAAACACGGTTCACCTATTCTAGACCAATCGGGGCTATTTCGAATACGCAATGCAGCGGGCAGAAGTTCAGGAATTTGACGAAAGGTTCATGGCGGAAGCGGTTGTTTTGGCGCGCGCGGCGGAAAGCGCCGGGGAGGTCCCGGTTGGCGCTGTCCTGGTGGACGCGGCGCAGCGGATCATCGGGCGCGGCTCCAATGCGGTGATCGCCCGAAACGACCCGACGGCCCACGCCGAAGTGTTGGCGCTTCGCGAGGGCGCGCGCAGTCTTGCGAACTATCGGCTTGAGAATACAACCGTATACGTGACCCTTGAGCCTTGCGTGATGTGCGCCGGAGCTCTGGTTCAGGCGCGCGTGGGGCGTCTCGTCTTCGGCGCGCGCGATCTCCGCTTTGGCGGCGTGCGCAGTAAGTTCGCCATCGCCGATTCCGATCTCCTCAATCACCGGATGTCGATCACGGAAGGCGTCCGCGCCGTCGAATGCGCCGAGATGCTGAAGTCTTTCTTCGAATGCCGCCGCTAACCGGAACGGTCCAGCTTCGCGGCGTGTCGAAGCATTTCGGGTCGGCCAAAGCCGTCGACGATGTATCGCTCCGGCTTGATCCCGGTCTCTTCTACTCCCTACTGGGACCCTCCGGATGCGGGAAGACGACGACTCTTCGTCTGATCGCCGGGTTCGAACAACCTACCGCGGGCGACATCTTACTCAACGGCGAGCGAGTGAATGAGCGGCCGCCTTACCAGCGCGATGTAAGTACCGTGTTCCAGAGTTATGCATTGTTTCCACATCTGACCGTTGAGCGCAATGTGGCCTTCGGTCTCGAACAGCAGCGCAAATCGAATATAGAGCCGTTAGTTAATGAGGCACTGGAGATGGTTCAGCTTTCGGACAAGCGCAAGCGGTATCCCGCGCAGCTTTCGGGCGGCGAGAAGCAGCGGGTGGCGCTGGCTCGTTCGCTCGTGCTGAAACCTTCGGTGCTGCTGCTCGATGAACCTTTGTCTGCGCTGGATGTGCAACTGCGGCGCCTGATGCGCGCCGGTCTTCGAGAGTTGCAACAGCGCACGGGTATCACGTTTCTGCTGGTGACTCACGACCAGGAGGAAGCGCTCGCGCTTTCGGATCAGATCGTGATCTTGAACCAGGGCCGGATCGAGCAGCAAGGCGCGCCGCATGACGTCTATCGCAAACCCGCGACGCGCTTTGCGGCTGACTTTCTTGGAGCTATGAACTGGATCGGCGACATCGGCATACGGCCCGAGTTCCTGCGAGTTAGCACCAATGGTGAGGGCCGCCGTGCCCGCGTAACCGGCTCGGCGTTTCTAGGTAATCTGGTCCAGCTTCACTTACTACTTGAAACGGGCGAGAACATTATGGCGGAGATTCTCGGCGCGGCACCGGAGGGGCAACTTAACCCATCTGACGAAGTCCGCGTTGGTTGGTCTACGCAGGATGAGATTCGGGTTCCCGCGCCGGCAGCCCGGAAACCAGACCCCGTGGAACTTCGCTGAGCCAATCCACGTACTAGCTATCCGAGCTACCGATGAAAGCCCTTATCTACCGTGCCTATGGCTCACCTGATGTCCTTGTCTTAGACGATGTCGAGAAGCCGGTTCCCTCACCTAACGATGTACTAATTAAGGTCCGTGCCGCTTCGGTCAATCCCTATGACTGGCACTTCATGCGAGGACTGCCTTATGCCGTCCGTCTAATTGCCGGGCTGCGCAAGCCGAAAGTCACGCGATTAGGGGCCGATGTAGCCGGTGAGGTGCAAGCCGTTGGCGGGAACGTAACGCAGTTGAAGCCCGGCGATGCGGTGTTCGGCTTTCTCTCCGGCGCCGCACAGGGCGCTTTCGCCGAGTACGCTTGTGCTCCCGATTCTGCATTCGCGAGGAAGCCGGATCGTGTAACCTTCGAACAGGCGGCCGCCGTACCGATCGCCGGGCTTACCGCATTGCAGGGGCTGCGCAACAAAGGGCGCATCCAAGCGGGACAGAAGGTGCTGATAAACGGCGCGTCCGGCGGCGTGGGCACGTTCGCTGTTCAGATCGCGAAGGCCCTCGGCGCACAGGTGACGGCCGTGTGCAGCACTAGAAATGTCGAGATGGTCCGCTCGATCGGCGCGGATTGCGTCATCGACTATACCCGCGACGATTTCACCAAAAGCGCAGACCGCTACGACGTGGTTTTGGATGCTGTCGGGAATCACTCACTTACCGCGCTTCGGCGGATTTTAAGTCCCCACGGGATACTGGTGGGTGTTGGAGGAACGACCGACCCGTGGATGACCGGTGCTTTGTCGCGCGCCCTACAAGCGCTTGTGCTTTCTCAATTCGGTAGCCGCAAGTTGGTAGGGATCTTAGCCAAAGGGAATAATCAGGATCTGATCACGATAGGAAGGTGGATGGAGTCTGGCACCGTCACTCCCGTAATCGACCGGCGCTATCAGCTAAGTGCGGTCCCGGATGCGATCCGATATGTGGAGGAAGGGCACGCTCGAGGAAAAGTCCTCATTAGCTTCTAATTACCTGGATGTGCGCGTTTCCGATGCCATCCATGTATTTCGGTTGCGGTAGGTTGGCCAAGTCGATGCGGGAATCGGCCGGGGCGGGGCGTGTTGGTGTTGGGCAGCCGCCGGCCAGGGGATAAGCGGCAGAGTAAGCGCGCGAAGACTCACGCTTACGGTAACTCGGCGACCGCGCGGAGGGTTTCCGTGGACTACGGCTTAAGTT
>NZ_CAJCHS010000394.1 GCF_903970205.1 Nevskia soli
CCGGATGCAGGCGCGACTTCCAGCTTCCGTTGCCGTCCATGTGGGCATAACCGACGCTGTGCAGGAACCCTGAGATTTTGCGCCGATGCGCCGGCATCCGTGCAATCTGTGCATCGATCGCCTCGCGCATCTTTTCCAGCACGCGCGGCACGGCGCCGAGAATGGCGGGACGGTATTTGGGTAGCAGCGTTTTCAGGTCGTGCGGATCGCCGTACGCAATGGCCACGCCGCGATAGAAATAACCATACGACAGCACGCGTTCCAGCACATGCGAAAGCGGCAGCACGGAGAGAGCAAGCTGCTGGTTGCTGCGCTCCGGCAAGCGCTTCAGCGAATTGGCGGCATCGAAGATGATGTTCCGGTGGCTGAGCATCACGCCTTTCGGTGTGCCGGTGGTCCCCGACGTGTAGACGAGGGTGGCGATCGTTTCGGGATCTTCAGCCATCACCTGTTCGCGAAGGGTGGCGCGCTCGGACTCCGTCGCTGCCGCAAGAGAAGCCAGGATCGACGGCAGGGTTTCGAACGCAATCACCTGCTGCAGTTCGGGAAGATTGTGCTTCACTTCCGCAATGCGGTCGGCTTGCGCCGGTCCGCAAAACAGAATTTTGACCCCGGCGTGGCCAATGACCTGTTCCATCTGATGGGCGGAGAGCGTGGGGTACACCGGCACGACAATCATCCGCGCCAGATGGCAGGCGAAATCAACCAGGTGCCACTCCGGCCGGTTTTCCGAGCAGATGCCGACGCGGTCTCCCGGCGAAAGACCAATGGCGCGGAACCAGAGCGCGAGTTTGAGGACAGCGGTCTCAAAGTCAGCGCTCGAATAGGCGACCTTGCGATCCCCCGACTCCCACTGGAGCAGCGGATTATGGTTGAATCGCTCGACGCTCCAGAAGAACAGACCGCCGAGAGTCGTTACCTGGCCGTTATCCATGGGCGTGTTCCTGGGCTTCGTCTTGGGCTGGGAACGCGCGGGCGCGAATGGCCGCGATCTGGCCGCCGAAGGTGGAGCTGAAAAACATGCCCTCCGGCGCGCCGGTCAATTGCACCGGGGCGTTCCGGACCAGGTTCAGATGGATGCGCGGATCGGGCGAATCGAGCGTCGCGACACAAGGCAGCCATCCCTTACGCGCGCACAACAATCCGATGCCGAGTTCCACGGCCGCCGTTGCCGCGCCAAGATAACCGGTCTGGCCTTTCAGCGCGGAAACGGGCGTGCCGTTGAGGAGCCCCGACAGAGCTTGCGATTCGCGCAAGTCATCGAGCTCCGTGCCTAGTCCCCGCGCCACGACGAAGGTCAACGATTCGGGGTCGCCCGCTTCCCGGGCCACGTCTCGCAAATCAGATTCAGTCCCGGTAAACAACTCTTCATCCGCAGTCTGCGAAACCAGGCCGACGTGATCGATCTCGCCGAGCACGGTTACACCGCGCCGATCCGCATCGGCGCGG
The DNA here is from genome assembly GCF_903970205.1 of Nevskia soli. GTDB lineage: Bacteria > Acidobacteriota > Terriglobia > Bryobacterales > Bryobacteraceae > Bog-113. The sequence continues at coordinate 1,450 of NZ_CAJCHS010000394.1, forward strand.
CGTTCGAGTATCAGGCAGGCGGCGCCTTCACCAAGCACGATTCCTTTGCGCGTCGCATCGAACGGTGCATACGAAGCATCGAAACCGCCGCCGCTCAGCAGACCGACATTGCCGAATGCGGCGACCATCGCCGGAACCAGCAGGCTTTCATAGCCGCAGACGATCGCGGCATCGCAGCGATCTTCCAGCAGGTCGTAGCAGGCGCTGTGGATCGCAACCGCGGGCGCCACTTCACCCTGCACGTAGTTGTTGCTGGGGCCTCTCGCGTTGAACTCCGTCGAGAGCGCGCCCACGCCCGCATTGGCCAGCGTTCGCAGCGAGAAATAGCGGTCAATTAATTTTGTGGGGAGAGGTCCCAAATATTTGAAATCCTGTTCGCGGCCGCGATCCCACGCCAGCGTCAGCGCTTTGAAAAACTCGTCGTATTCGAGTCCGGTCTGGCCGGAACCGACATAGGCGCCCAAGCGCTCGGGGGCAATCCCGCTATCGGCAAGACGGCTGGCGGCGAAAGCATCCTGCGCCGCGAGCAGGGCCATGCGCACCGGCTGACTCATCAGCTTTAGATTCTTCGGGTAACGGAGAGTCTTGCCGATCTCGAACGCGGGCGCCTTCGCGGCGGCAACTCCGGTCTGCGGATCGACCCCCGGCGCCCGATCGCCACGGAGCACACGTTCCACGGTTTCGATCGCATTCAAGCCAAGGGGGGTTACCAGTCCGATTCCTGTTACAGCTACGTTCCAGCGGCGGGCCGCCATCGAACTCCAGATCAAAAATTTGACAAAAAATCGCGCTTGATTGCGCCTGAAAAACGGAAACTCAGGTTACCATAATTTTCTAAGTAATCGGCTCTGCTTGTTTTTGCGAAGGCTGATTCTAATGAGGAATCGCGCAAAACGGAACCGCCCCCCGCCGCCAAGCTCTCACGAGTCATTTGCGGTTTGGCGGCTGGGGGTCGCGCCCTTTGCGCTTATGCCACCTGCGAATGTTATCCTCACGCTTATCGCACGTGTGGAGTGAAGGGGATCATTGAGAACACTCGTCATAGGACTCGATTGCGCAGCACCTGAAATCCTTCTGAAACAGGAGAACCTGAAGAACATCCGGTGGCTCATGGAGCGCGGTTGTTATGGGCGGCTCGAAAGCGTGATTCCGCCCATCACCGTGCCCGCGTGGATGTGCATGTCGACGAGCCAGGACCCGGGGGCTCTCGGCGTTTACGGCTTTCGCAACCGGACGGATCATTCCTACAAAGGCCTCGGCGTGGTCAACTCGACTTCATTCACCGCGCCCGCGATCTGGGATATTCTTGGCGCGCGCGGCAAACAATCGATCATCGTCGGCGTGCCGCCCAGCTACCCCCCGCGCAAGATCGAAGGCATCAATATCGGCTGCTTCCTGACACCGGATTCCAAGGTGAACGAGTACACGTGGCCGCACGATATCAAACAGGAAATCGAAAGCATTGTCGAAGACTATCCGGTGGACGTGCGCGGGTTCCGGACGGATCAGAAAGATTGGCTGCTGCAGCAGATCTACGACATGTCCCGCAAGCACTTCGAGGTGATCAAGCACCTGCTCGAAACCAAGCCGTGGGACTATTTCCAGTTCGTCGAGATCGGCGTCGACCGCATGCACCACGGGTTCTGGCGCTATCACGA
>NZ_CAJCHS010000395.1 GCF_903970205.1 Nevskia soli
TCCAATTTGGATTGGTAGCTGGTAAGGTCGGCTTTCCGGCTATCGAGATCCGCCGACGTTGACTCGGTTTGCATCTCGAGCGAAGTGCGCGATTGCGCCAACTGCGCCTCATCTTCAGCCAGCGTGGCAACTTCGCGATCGCGCTGCCGCAGCAGCTGATCTTTATCCAGTCGCGCAATGACCTCGCCTTTCGTCACGTTGTCGCCTTCATCGACCGTGCGCTCGATCAGCTTGCCCGAAGTCTTAAACGCGATATTGACTTCTTCCAGCTCGATGTTTCCCGACACGCGAATCTTATCGGACGGCGCGCTGTTGTAGTTGCGGTAGATCGCGTATGCGCCGCCGGCCACAGCCACCACTAATAGAAGAATGAGTAAGCGTTTCATATTTTTTGTCTTTGCCTCTCCGGTGCTATGAACGGCGGCTATGGAATCATGGATGCCGTCTTGCCTAGCGCTTGGCCCAGGTCAAAACGCGCCACATTGTGGTTGTAGATCGCTTGGATCCGGTTATCCCGCGCCCGCACCAGCTTGTCGGACGCATCGGACACTTCGAGGCTTCCTGCAACTCCCGCGTTGAAACGCCGCCGGGCCTGTTCGAGTTGGCGCTCGGCAAGATGAAAGCCCTCTTCAGCCACCTTGACCTGTTCATCCGCGGATTTCAAGCTGTCTATCGCGGTCCACACATCCTGCTCGATCTGGTCGCGCAGATCGGTCGTCCGCAGTTGTTCCTGTTTCAGCTGCGAATAGGCTTCCGTGCGTCGCGCATCCCGGCGTCCGCCATCGAAGATCGGAATCCGCACCTGGCCGTAGTAATCGCGCGTCGGCAGCAACAGAATATCCGGAGGGCCCACGGTACCGTAATCGAACTGCGCAACCACTGTCGGCAGGCGCTCGTATTTGACGGCTTGCGCGGTTAATTTCGAAGCGTCTTCCCGCTCGAGTTGCGCCTTGAGGTCCGGCCGATTGGCCAGAGCCTGAGCCACTGCGTCCTCCGGCGTCAGCGTATCGACCGGGTGGTATTCCAATCTGTCGACCAGTTCGATCGGCGTCGTCGGATGCAGGCTCATGGTCCGCAGCAGCTGAATATGCGAGATGCTCTGCTGATTCTTGGCAACCAGCAAGCGCTGCTTGTCGTTGGCCACCTGCACCTCACTACGCGTTACGTCAATGCCGGTGCCGGAACCGGCCTCTTTCTGATGTTGCGACTGCGTCAGTTCGGCCTGCGAAAGATTCAGGTCCGCCTCGACCGCCTCTTCGTCGGCATCGGCTCGGAGCGCGGACAGATAAGCGCGCGCGACTTGCGAAGTGACCTGGTCGTCGACCGTATTGAGGTCCTGCTTGGTCCCGCGTGTCGTAGCGCGAGCGGATTTGAAGCGCTTGATCAAGCTGTAATCGAACAGATTCTGAGTGGCCGTGCCGCGGGCGTCGAGAACGTGGAAGGGACCCGACCGGCTGGGGATTTGGATTCCTCCGATGAGCGGTCCAAATAGCGGGTAAAGCGGGTTCGACTCCAGCGCCGGGGTAACGCCGAGGCGCACGTCGGTCAATCCTTGGGCGGCCAGACTGCGCACGGTCGATTGAATGCTCACATAGGATTCGATATCGGGAAAGAATCCCGCCTCGACTTCCAAAGCGCGCATCCTCGCCTGCTTCACATTCTCGTTCTGGATCTGCACCCGAACGCTACCTTCCGGCGACGTCGCCATTTGGACCGCGCGTCTCAAGGTCAACTTGAGCGGACCGCGCGCGGAAATCTCGTCCGCGGCGGCAGCCGACGCGCCGGCACTTGCGTAAAGGTACGCGCTGGGCCGCGGATCAACAGCCGTATCCGCGTCCGTTTCCGCCGCCTGAACGCACAAGGCGGTCAGCGACGCATAAACGATCAGACTTAATATCAAGCAACGTGGTCGTTTCATCTGTTCTCCTGTAGCGGTAAAGCCGCTGGCTGGAATTGAGTGATCTCGGGGAGGAAGCCCAGTTCAGCGCCGCCATGGTGCGGCACCCGGAACCCGGCGCTCAAGAAAGGGATGATGCGCTCCATCAATGACTCCCAATGCGGTAGGCTTCCGTTTCCGGCGCCGTTCTGAGTCAGGCTGTGAATGTGAGGAGCGTCGCGAAGAACCTGAGCGGCCGCGCCCATTGCCAGGCGCGCGCGCAGAAAAAGTTCACTCGGCGGTAGATCGGGAAGCGCCCGGCCTAACGCGTCGGCAAAGCGAAGTAGAACCGGACCCAGCCGGCTAAACACGATGTTCGGAAGAAGATCGCTCTCCGCCTGAAGGCGGCCCAGCAGAGCGATAAACGTGTAGCCTCCCGACGCCGGATCGGCAGCCATCCGGAATGTGGGATAGAGAAAGGCTTCAAGGATACGGTCGACTTCCAGTCGACCGTCGACGACGCTCGCCTCGTAATCCTCCAGAGCGCTTAGACGTTCCCGGTTGGCGGGATCGAGACGGCGCAACAGGATGGCTTCGAGCAGGCTTTCTTTCGAATGGAAATGATAGTGGATCGCGGCCACGTTGACGCCGGCCTCGGCCATAATGCTGCGCAGACTGGTGGCTGCGTAGCCCCGCTCGGCGAAGAGCCGCTCAGCGGCATCGAGAATTCGATCACGTGTTTCAATCATCTGATTGAATCCTGATTATCTCCCTACACGACGGTATCTGTCAAACGGTTTTTTGCGCGCGGCATTTCAGGGCGGAAAGCCCTGCCGTCGCCAGGGAAAGTGAGATACTGTACAATCCGTTTGCTTATGAACCGTCATTGGCTAGGCGCGCTCGCCGCAATCCTTTATTCCCTGAACGCGTATCCCCAGACACCCGGTCAGCCGGTCCCTTCCAAACCGGATTATTCGCAAGAAGCCTTCGTCCTTGAGCAGTTGTCAGAAGAGTTCGTGTTCGAGAACGACGGCACAAGCACGCATTCGGGCCAGGCGCGAATTCGGATTCAATCCGATGCCGGAGTCCAGCAATACGCCGTGCTCACTTTCCCCTATCAGGCGCTGAGCGAAAGCTTCGACATCGATTATGTACGCGTGCGTAAGCCTGACAACTCCGTCGTGGTGACGCCTCCGGACAGCATTCAGGATCTTCCCTCTCAGGTGACGCAACAGGCGCCTCAATACAGCGACGCTCACGAGAAGCACGTGGCCGTCAAGGGCTTGGCCGTCGGGGACGTGCTTGAGTTCGAGGAGCGATGGCATACGATCCATCCCTTGATTCCGGGGCAGTTCTGGCTTACGTACGAATTCGCAACGGACCCCATCATTCTGAACGAATCGTTAAAGGTGAGCGTTCCCGCCAGCCGGCCAGTCAAGTGGACTAGTCCCGAAATCAAACCTGCTATCTCCGAATCGGGAGATCGCCGCATCTTCTTGTGGACGAGTTCTCATCTCGCGCACAAAACGAAGGAACAGGAGCAGTTGGAACAGGAAAAGCTGGTGTACGCGGCGGCCCAGGGACTTGTCCCGCAACCGCGCATCCAGTTGTCGAGCTTCCAAAGCTGGGCGGAAGTCGGTCGCTGGTACGGCAACTTACAAGAGGAACGGGTCAAACCGGGACCCGAAGTAACCGCCAAAGCGGTGGAACTTACTAAGGGTCTGTCGGATGACAAAGCCAAGGCGAAAGCGCTCTACAATTACGTCAGTAACCAGATCCACTATATCGGCGTCGATTTTGGCATCGGGCGCTATCAACCCCACCCCGCGGCGGAGGTGTTGAGTAATCAGTACGGCGATTGCAAGGATAAACACACCCTATTAGCTGCTATGTTGGCCGCGGTCAACATCCGGAGTTATCCGGCTTTGATCAGTTCCTCGCATACCCTGACTCCGGAAGTACCTTCCCCAGCGCAGTTCGACCATGTCATCACCGCGGTTCAATCAGGCGATACTCTGACGTGGCTGGATACGACGCCGGAAGTCGCGCCGTTCTCTTACCTGTTAAGCGGGCTGCGCGGGAAGAACGCCCTGCTTGTATACACGGACAAGGAGCCGTCTCTGATACTTACGCCGGCGAAAACGGCAAAAGCGATAGAGAGTTTCCGTATCGACTCGAAATTGGATGATAAGGGGACGCTAACCGGCACGATTGAGCAGACCGAGCAGGGCGGGGACACCGAAGTGGTTATGAGGTCGGTTTTCCGGCGCATTCCCCAGCCGAAGTGGAAAGACGCGGTGCAGGCGATTTCTTACGCCACCGGTTTCGCCGGCGAAGTCAGCAACGTCACTGTTACTTCGCTGGACAAGACGGATGAACCGATCGGGTTTAAGTACACTTACTTGCGCAAAGATCTTGTCGATATGACCGATCTCCATATTCCCGCACCTCTCCCCGTGATTGGTTTGAAGGTGTTTTCGGAAAAAGACCCTAAACCTTCCACACCTATTTGGCTCGGCGAGAGTACGGAGCTTCGATACGAGTCGTATGTTGAAATCCCGAAAGGCTATAGGGCGGCGGTACCTATCCGGGAGTTAGATCTTCATGAAAGTTTCGCGGACTATCATCGCGCGGTCTTTTACAAGGACCACATATTGACCACGCGGCGTCAGCTCACCTTGAAGCTTCGCGAAGTGGCCGACTCCGATTTCGAGAAGTATAAGAAATTCAGCCAGGCGATCCTTGACGACTATAACTCCAAGATCCGTTTGGTCTCGACCTCGGCGCATGATTCTTATCAGAATGAGATTTGGGAACTGCCGTTCAGCGATATTTCCGAAGCGAATCGCGATTATGACGATGCAAGGGCGAAGTACGACAAGCAGGACTATCAGGGTCAGCTTGCAGCTGTCAAGCGCGCCGTAGAGGCGGACCCGAAGTTTGTTCGGGCTTGGCTCTGGCTAGGCGAAATCCATAAGTCAATGGGCCGCTCCGATCAGGCGCTGGATGCGTACAAGAAAGCAATCGCTCTCGATCCGAAGATCGCCGTAAGTTACAAGGCAGAGGGTTTCACCCTCCTGCAGATGAAGAAACCTGAGGAGGCGCTGGCCGTCTGGCAGCAGTTAAGCAAAGCCGTTCCCGATGACGCCGATGGACCGCGCGGGACCGGCGAGGCGATGTTTGCGCTGAAACGATACTCCGAGGCAAGATCCGCGTTTGAAGCGGCCTTGCTTATCGATCCTGACGCGCCGATCCAGTATCAATTAGCTACCTCGTGCCTTCGCAGCGGTCAAACTGAAGAAGCGATCACGCGGTATAAGAAGGTAGCCGAACAGCTTCCGACTGCGATCCTGCTGAACCGTATCGCCTATGAACTCGCCGAAGCAAATCAGGGCCTGGACGTCGCGCTGGACTACGCGAGGAAAGCTGTGGCCCAGGCAAGCGCCGCGTCGGTCAAGATTAACTTAGCAAACCTGCAACCCGAGGACCTTCAGAATCCCCGGGATCTGGCGGCTGACTGGGATACTCTCGGCTGGGTGTACTTCAGGATGGGGAAACTTAGCGAGGCAAAAGGCTACTTGACTGCGGCGTGGAGCACGATGCAGAATGGCGAAGTCGCGGACCATCTAGCCGAGTTATACGAAAAGCAGAACAACAAAAAGCTCGCGATTGATATGTACCGTTGCGCGTTGAACCGATTACTTGGGCAAGCCGGAGCGGACGCCGACGAGATTTCCAAAGTACGCGAACGCCTCGAACACTTATCGCCCGGAACGGCAAACTCGATCTCCGCATCCTCCGTCGAGATCACCGGCAAGCTGAGCGACTTACGCACAACGAAACTGCCGTCTGTCGTATTCAAGGAAGGCAGCGCCGAGTTCTTCCTCACGTTGGCGCGCAACGAGAAGACCTCGCAAGTAGTCGTCGACGCGGTTAAGTTTGTCAGCGGCTCGGAAGACCTCCGGGCGCCTGCTGAAACCGCGCTTAAGATAACCAATCCAGGCGTGCAACTGCCTCCGGAAGGGAATCCGCGGGTTTTGCGGCGAGGCGTTCTGGCTTGCACCGCCGCCGCAGGTTGCTCCTTGACGCTCCTCGATCCGATGCACGTTCTATCGGTGAATTGAAGCGGGTAATCTAGTCCAGAGGAGATCCGCCGCCTTGTTCACCCG
>NZ_CAJCHS010000396.1 GCF_903970205.1 Nevskia soli
AGCCGACGTAGCTGCTCTTCCGAAAGGCGGCCGCTACGGTACCCCTCCAGCGCCAGACTTTCCGCTGCACTGCGCTCGATATCTTGCCCCGAATCAACCCGTCGGCGACGTCTTCCGGCAGATCAATGTGCACATGCATAGTCTTCACTATATGACGGGCTGGAACTCAGCAGTCGCCTCAACCACCAAAGATCGGTGCGGCTCAGACTAACTCCCTCATGATGCAAGCTCGAAACGCTGCCACATTCAATGGCATCAAGCAGCCGCGTGAAACGAATCAGTCATTTCCGACGCCGCCGGTCCGGCATAAACTTCCTCGACCTATTGCAACAAATCCCGAACATTCGAGTCACGATGCAACCGAATAAGCACAACCCCTGCTAGAACAGGAGGTTAAGTCCGAATTCCTCAACAACTCTCCCTCGCTTTCACAACTACCTCAGCTACCCTGAAACCGGGCACCATACAACCCACAAAACTCATGCCGGACAACCCGAAAATCCCCCTAATCGATTCTCCGCTCTCCCCAAAGCAGCGCGAAGCCTCGCGCGCCAACGGCCGCAAATCGCACGGCCCCGTCACCCCCGCCGGTAAAGCCCGCTCCTCCCGCAACGCCCTCCATCACGGCCTCCACGCCCGCTACGGGCTCCTCGCCAAGACCATCCTCCTCCCCGGTGAATCCCGCGCCCGTTTCGATGATCTCCTCACCCAGTTCCGCCTCGAGTTCGCTCCCGCAACCTACGTCGAGAACGTCTTCGTCGAGCAAATGGTAGTCGCCCAATGGCGTCTCATGCGCACCTGGAACCTCGAACGCGCCGGAATCTGCCATTCCGCCCGCAACGCGGAACCCGATTCGGATCATGCCACCCGCGACGCCGTCTCCGTCCTCACCGACCCCACGGCCCTCCGCGCCTTCAACTATCTCGAAATGCGCTACGAACGCCAGTTCTCCCGTTCGCTGGAAAAGCTAGTCAAAATCCGCGCCCTCCACCGCGCCGCCCATGAAAATCAACGAAACGAACCTGGGGAGTCTAACAAAACAAAAGACTTACCGATTTAAAACGAACCTGGGAAACCCAGGTTTGATCCCGGAAAACGTGCTTTCGATCCCGGCCAAACCCAAAATGCCTTTGATCTTATCCCTGTTCATCCGCGTGCATCCGCGGCTAATTAGGCTCTTTTCCCAAACCCCACAACCAAATCCCTCGCTCGCCCGTCCCAACCATATGACCCTGTTAAGATAACTAACTGGTTCCCCATCCCCGGAAAGGCCCCGCGCCTCGCCCGGTCTACTAAACGAAACATATGATTCAAGTTGAAAATTTGACGAAGCGATACGCGCGCACGGTCGCGGTCGACCGTATCTCTTTCGCCGTCGCCAAAGGTGAAATTGTCGGTTTTCTCGGCCGTAACGGAGCCGGAAAAACCACCACCATGCGGATGCTGACGTGTTTCCTGCCACCCACCGAGGGCGTCGCCAACGTCGCCGGTTTCGATGTGGTCGAAAACCCCATGGAGGTCAAGAAACGCATCGGCTACCTTCCCGAATCGCCCCCGCTTTACCCCGAGATGGAAGTCGGCGAGTACCTCACCTTCGTCGGCAAAATCAAAGGGATCCCGTCCAATGAGCTGGCCCGCCGCGTGGACGAAGCAGCCGGCCGCTGCGCTCTCGGCGATGTCAAGAAGAAGCTGATCTCCAAGCTTTCGAAAGGGTATCGCCAGCGCGTCGGACTCGCCCAGGCTGTCATCCACAATCCCGATGTCCTGATCCTCGATGAACCGACTTCCGGCCTCGATCCCCAACAAATCAGCGAAACCCGCGAGCTCATCGCCAGCCTCGCCGGCGATCACACGATCCTTTTAAGTACCCACATCCTGGCCGAAGTCGAACACACCTGCTCCAACGTCATCATCATCGATCGCGGCCATCTCGTCGCCAGCGGAACCGTGCGCGAGCTGCTCCAGCGCATGCGCGGATCGGAAGCCATTGCGGTTGAGATCCGTTATGACGGCCTCGAAGCCGCGGACGCCCGCCAACGGATCGAGCAAGTCCCCGGCGTCAGTCGCGCCGTCGTAAAACAGTCCGAACCGGGACGCGTCCTGCTCGAAGTCGAGTCGCTCGAAGGCGCCAATGTGCGCGCCGATCTGGCTCGCGCCGTTGTCCACGCCGGATGGAATCTCGAGACGCTCCACGCCGCAGCCGCGAGCCTCGAAGACGTCTTCCTTGAACTGACAGCAGCTGAGAAATCGCATCCCGCGGCTTCCATCGAACCCCCGATAACTACTGCAGCCGCTACTCCCGAGGTGATCCAGTGAGAAACATTCTTGCCATCTGCGGTAAAGAGATGCGAGGGTACTTTACCTCGCCCATCGCCTACTTACTTCTGGCGATCTTCGCCGTTCTTTTCGGTTACTTCTTCTTCGCCGCCTCGTCTATCTTCGCCACAGCCAGCATGGAATCGGCGATGTCCGGCCGGTCCTTCCCCATGAACATCAACCAGCAGATCATCGCGCCGTTGCTGGGTAACTCCAGCGTGGTGATGCTTTTCCTGATTCCGATGATCTCCATGCGCTTGTTCGCGGAAGAGAAACGTCAGGGCACCATGGAACTGCTGCTAACCTCACCGGTCCGCGATTGGGAAATCGTCGCCGGGAAGTTCCTCGGCGCCATGTTGATGTTTGCGGCGATCCTTCTCGTCTCACTCATCGACATAGCCTTCCTGTTCGCATACGGCAATCCCTCCTGGCAGCCGATCGCCGCGGGCTATCTCGGCCTGTTACTGCAAGGTGGTTGCCTCCTTGCTATCGGAACTTACATCTCGACGACGACTAAGAATCAAATCGTAGCCGGCGGCGCAACCTTCGCGGTTTGCCTGCTTCTCTGGGTTCTAAGTTGGAGCACCGACCTTGGCCAGGGCGCGGTCTCCAAAGTAGTCGCTTACTGTTCCGTCCTCACCCATTTCGAACCGTTTTCCAAAGGCATCATCGACACTAAAGACGTGATCTTCTATCTGACCTTCATCTTCTTCGGGCTGTTTCTGACCACGCGATCGCTCGAATCGCTGCGGTGGAGGGCGTAACTGATGGCAGATACTAAGTCCTCAACTCTAAAAGCCAAGCGCACCCAATACGGCGCGTACCTGATGTTGTACACGCTCATTGTATTAGCCGTGTTAGTCGTGCTGAACTGGCTCGCGAATCAGAACAACAAGAGCTTCGACACCACCTCCAATAAGCAATTCACCCTCTCTGACCAAACCATCAAGACCGTCAAGAATCTAAAGAACAACGTCTACGTCACTTACTTCGATCGCGCCAGCCGCTTCAGCACCGCGCGCGATCTTCTGGACCGCTACGCCAACCTCTCGCATAAGTTGCAAGTCGCCTATGTCGACCCGGAGAAGCAGCCGGACGTCGCTCAAGCGGATGGCTTCCGCACCGAAGGCGGCATCGTGGTCCGCAACGGAGTAAAAACCGAGGAATCCGCGTCGGCTACTGAAGAAGGCATAACCAACGCCATCATTCGCTCCACGAAAACCGGACAGAAGACCGTCTGTTTCGCCAGCGGAAGCGGCGAAGCGGCTCTGGACGATCAGGATTCGGGCGGCGCTTCGTTCGCCAAGGAACAACTCGAAAAGAACACCTATAAGACCTCCACCATCTCGCTTCTCGAGAAGCAGCAGGTTCCCGCCGAGTGCGCCGCGGTAATCATCGCGGGTCCGAAGAAAGACTACTTCGAAGCCGCCGTGACCGCGCTGAAGTCCTATGTCGATGGCGGTGGTCACGTCATGTTGTCGCTCGGCCCAGCGTTAGGTTCTTCGCGCGGCGGAGCGAACCAATCCGAGCCCCCCACGAACCTGATGAAGATGGCCGCCGATTGGGGAGTTACCTTCGACAATGATCTCGTTCTCGATCCGCAATCGCGGCTGGTCGGGTTTGACGCTTCCGTCTCACTCGGGATCACCTATGAATCGCAGCCCATTGTCCGCGATCTCGGCCGCATCGCCACCATGTTCCCGCTCTCGCAAAGCCTCACCGTCGCCTCCGGTAAATCGGCCGAGAAGCTAATCTCCACGTCCGACTCGGCCGTATCCATCCCCAAACCGGTCGGCGGGACCGTGTCCGTCGATCCTTCCACCGCGAAGAAAGGACCGTTCGTTCTGGTGGCCGTCGGAACCGTCGGAACCGGCGCGAAGCAGGGCCGCTTCATGGTCGTTGGCAGTTCCGTGTGGCTCGCCAACCAGGCCCTCAGCATCCAGCAGCTCGGCAATCGCGACCTCTTCCTGAATGCGGTCAACTGGCTCAGCGCCGATGAAGACCTGATCTCGATCCGCCCCAAAGATCCGGAAGACCGGCGCATCTCGATGACGAATAATCAGATGCGCATCCTGTTCTTCAGCACGGTTGTCTTCCTCCCGCTACTCGCCATCATTTCCGGCGTCGCGGTTTGGGCCAAACGGAGATAGACGGCCATGAAACAGATGCGCGGGCTTTTGATCGCGGCGATCCTCCTCGCCGTGCTCTCCGGCCTGGTTTACTGGAGTAACAAGCACAAAGCGGAGGAAGCTGCGAAGCCATCCGCTGACGCGCCGCCGACCATCCTCACGCTCGATTCGAAACAGATCCAGGAGATCCGTATTCAGAAGGCCGGTTCCGATCCGGTCGTGCTCTCGAAGCTGGGCGACCGCTGGGATATCACCCAGCCCACTCCCCTGCCTGCCGATCAGGATGCCGCGAACGGGATGGTTTCTACCGCAGCGGCACTTACGTCCGAGCGCCTCATCGATGATAAACCGGCGAACCTCGCCCCGTTTGGACTCGCCGATCCGCCCGTCCAGGTTTCGTTCAAACTCAAAAACGGCAAGACAGATACGATCGACATCGGAAGGGACACGCCAACCGCCGGAGCCGCTTACGTGAAGCTCGCTGGCGATCCGAAAGTCTACTCAGTTTCCACTTCAACAAAAACGAGCCTCGATAAGTCCCTAAACGACTTACGCGATAAGCGCCTGCTCACCTTCAACCGCGACCGCCTCGCGCGCGTCGAACTCACCAACAGCAAAGGCCAGACTATCGAATTCGGCAAAGATGCTCAGGGGGACTGGCAGATCCTGAAGCCGCAACCCATGCGCGCCGATGGACTCTTGGTCGACGATCTGGTCCGCAAGCTGAGCGACGCCAAGCTGCAATTCGACGCCGGCAAGATCTCCCCCCAAACTTTCGCCGCCGCCACAAAACTCGCCACCGCCGCCATGACCGACAACTCCGGCACGCAAACCGCCGAGTTCCGCCAGGACAAAGACAAAATAACTTATGCGCGCAGTTCGGTCGCTGACGGCATCTACAAAATCGATACCGATGTCGCGAGTACAGTGGGTAAATCGGTCGATGATTTCCGTAACAAGAAGCTGTTCGATTTCGGATTTACGGAGCTTTCCCAAGTCACCGCGCAAGGCAACACGTACACTAAGTCCGGCGAGAAATGGTTCCTCAACGGCAAGGAGATGGATGGATCAACCGTGCTGAATCTGGTCGACAAGCTGCGCGATCTTTCCGCTACCGGCTTCGCCCCGAAAGCGTCCGGTGATCCGGTGTTCACGGCTTCCATAACCACGGCGGACAAGAAGCGCAATGAGAAAGTCACCATCCTGCGGGACGGCACAAACAACTTCGCGCAGCGCGAAGGCGAACCGGCCGTATACGTCATAAGCGCTTCCGTGGTGGACGATCTCATAAAAGCGGCCGGCGACATTAAGCCCGCAACCCCACTGAAAAGTTCAAGTAAGAAGTGACCCTTGAACGGCCTTCTTACTGATTTATATGAACTTACGATGTCGTCGGGATTCTTTGCCATGGGCAAGCAGGACGAGCTGGCTACGTTCGAAGTCTTTATCCGCCGCCTGCCCCGCAATCGCGACTGGGTGGTCATCGCCGGCCTCGAACGCGCCGTCGATTACCTGCTGAACCTCTCGTTCACCGACGAAGAAATCGGCTACCTCCGGTCGCTTGCGCAGTTCGCCAACGCCCCCGCCGGGTTCTTCGACTACCTGCGCACCCTGCGCTTTACCGGCGACGTGGACGCCGTCCCCGAAGGCAC
>NZ_CAJCHS010000397.1 GCF_903970205.1 Nevskia soli
GATTACCCGTTCTACGACCCCTTCCGGCGCTACTGGCAGGGTCTCCGGTATTATCAGCGATATATTAGTAACGACTGCGATCCACTCTACCGCGATGCGGAGATGGTGGTCACCGGCATTTCCACACCCCGGATCTTTCCGATGAAAGGCGGCCGCGTTAGCCGGGCGCAGCTCAGTAGGGTTCGCGCGCGAACCTGCGACCTGCCGCGTGAAGTCGTCCGCGTGTTGGTGACCCATCATCCGCTCGATCTGCCCGAACAATTCAGGAGGCGCCAGTTAGTGCGCAAAGCGGCGCGCGCGGTCGAGATACTATCGCCGTGTATCGATCTAATGCTGGCGGGTCATCTCCACCTCAGTTCGACTGGAGCAACGGCGGTGCGCTACCGGCGGACAGGGCACTCGGCGGTTTTCGCGCAGGCGGGCACGGCGATTTCGCGGCGGAATAAGGGTGAGCCCAACTCGTTCAATGAGATTCGGATCGAGTCGTGGCGGATCCAGATCCGCCACCACGTGTGGGATGAGGGGACGCGCAGTTTTCGTCCCCATGAATGGGAGGTTTTCGAGACCGGCGAGGGCGGCTGGAAGAAAGTAGAGGGGGCCGGTGAGCGCCAGGTGCAGTTATAAGCGCGTGCTACTTAATAAAGCCCGAACTTGTCTCCTTCCCGGAATCGTAGACGGCATACTGGGTTGTCTTAAACTGCTTCTTAGCCACGCGAACCGTTTCGACCGGACTGTTTCCCGCGAGAACCAAGACCATGTGCTTCGGATCGAGTGGATTGGCCGCCGTCCAGGCGAGCGACTCGGTTTCCGCGCCGTGATCCTTTCCGTCAATAGTGAAAACACCGCCGTCATAGTTGAGGCTTAGCTTAGATTGCCAGGCGGCAAGGGCCGAGTTCGTAGCGGGCCGGCCGACGAAGATGACTTCACGATCGCGCAGGTCCCGGTCGGTAACCTCGAAATCCTTGCGAACCGGAACCGCATCTTCGTACATTTCGAGGACGTCCTTTGCGACCTGCTCCGCCGCGTATCGATTCGCTCCGGCTTCGTCCGAAGTTCCATAGACGATAACCGTATTTGCCAGGCGTTTGGCAAGCGGGTGGAAGTCAGTCGCTACATATATAGGTCCTGACGGGGAGACCGGGGGAGCGGCATTGAGCCAGGTGTCGATCGCCGTCTGGCTTGCGGGACCGGCGGCCGCCCGAAATTGAGCCGTGGACACGGGCTTAGTCGTGTTCGCGTCGAAAAAGGACTTCATGAAAGCGAAGAACCGGTCATCGCCCATTTGCTTGCGCAAAGCGTCCAAAAGCAGCGCGCCGCGACAGGACGCCTGTTGGAAGCGCTGGAGCTCATTGTCTCCGGCAAGGGTTGCGGCCGTGAATCCCGCCCGCAGGCGCGCAATACGCTTCTCATAGTCAGCATCCGCCAGCGCGTCGTAGTAACTGGCCGAGCCGGCCGCCAGCCAGGTATCTTCGCTCGAAGCGGGTAAAATCCAACCTTTCCAAAGACGGTCTTCATAGGGCGACTTATCCGGTTTCTTGGCCTCTTCGTCTTTCGGCTTTTGGGCGGCGAGGCGTTCTTTATCTTTTTGCGCTACCAGTGCCTGCAGTTCCGGAGACGCGGCAGCTGAGAAGAGATGATAGCCGCTCGAATAGAGTCCCTGGTTCTGATCGTATTGTTTCTGATCCCACTCACGCGGCACCCATTCGCGCTGGTTCGGTTTGCCGAAGTTCGCCCAGACCATCATGTTCTTAGCCATCTCGGCATTGAGAACCTTGGCATCCATTGCCGAAGAAGTAACTAGCGGAGCGGTACGGAACGCAAGAAACGCGAAGTTCTGATCGATCTGGCCGTGGAACTTCTCATATAGGTTCTGCCAGGTAAGGTCACGCTCCTCGGCGACATAGGGGACATAAGCGGGCTCGCCATGCGGATCGGGCTGATATTCCAGGCGTACCTGCAGGTCTTTGGCGTTGTTATCTCCCCAGTAGAAGCCTTCCGTTCCGCCGAACCAGTCTTTATTGGAACTCCGGTAAAGGCGCGTCTTGTAAGTGCCCAGCTCGTACATGGCAATCTCATTCGTGCGGGCGTCGGCGATCAGCCACTCATTGGTATAAAGACCGTTGTTCTTGTCGCCCAGGTGCTTCACCACCGCATCGATGTCATCCCCATACTGAATCGCCTTACGCGCTCGATAGGCAACCGAGAGCCCGCTGATATTGAAAGGGCTTTGGCGGATGGTGGTTTCGGTGAGCACCACGCCGACATCGTTCTGATACCAGTCCGTGCCGCTCTGTATCCCTCCGGGATAGCTTTGCATCAGGACGCGGTGGCCCGTCGTAGGTTGGACGTCCAACATAATGTTGGTCTGTTCAGCTAGAGTAAGCGGCCACATCGTGATATGTCCGATTACCATGCGGCCGTCCCTGGTAGCTTTGCCGTTGGCGCAGAAGGCGCTGCAGTGGTCGGTAGAAGCCAGACTATTCTTCGAAGCGGGCTTGACTTCCGAGTATGGCGGCTTTTCCAGCTTAAACAGTTCGAGACCGGTGGGAGTTACCGGCATGGCGCCGCGAAGAAAAGCAAGATCGTTAAGCGTGTTGGCCGTCACGATGTCGAGTAAGTCGACTTTGCGATCGTCGAACTTCGCCCCGGCATCGGCAGCGCCGTCGGCGATACCTTTCATTTCCTGGAGAAGTTCGGCGTCGAAGCTACGAAGGAAGAGCGCGTCGGCGCTGGTCCGGCCCCAATCCCAGGCTTGCTTGCGCGAGCTAGAGTCGAGTTCGGAGGCGCAGCGCTGCAGATAGGTTTCTATCTCATGAGAAAGGAGCCGGCCGTGTTGATACCCGCGTTCATAGGGCTCTCCTTCGATATGTAGGTAGATCCAGCCGCCTTCCGGATATCGGTAGGCCGGACCATAGGTCTGGAGAGCAGCTTTGGAAGGCCAGGTTCGTTCAGAGACAGGCCCTTCCAGATGAACGTCCGAGAACCAGGCAGTGCCGTGGAGGGTTCCGCCGAGACCCGCCGTCAGGACTACGGTGTCTTTGGAAACCGAGGCGGTGAAAGGAAGCCGCAGTTCCGACCAGTCGCGCGTTCCTCCGAGCGACGGCGAGTGAACATCGTACGGCATGGAACCGAGCGTAAGCGCCGCGCCGGTAGCGATGGGAGATCGGCCGTGATCCTCGACGGTGAGCGCGTTGGTTCGGACCCACGCGGAGAGAACGTAGCGCTTGCCGGGCGTGAGGGAAACCGATTGCAGCTCAATGCGGGCGTCACTGCCCGTCGCGGTGGGCTCGACGCGCACGGACAGTGAACCATTGTGGGCGACGGAAGGGTCGAGCACGGCGGCTCCGCTCAAGGCTTTCGGTTGAGTGAGGGAAATCGTGGCGGCCTGGGTCAGCAGAGGGACGGCGAAAAGTAGAGTGGCTGCGCGCATGTGCCGATTTTAGCGTCTTGTGAAGCAGCGCCCGGACTCGTCCGTACGGTGGTGAGACGAATCTCGACAGCTTGCCGAGCAATGTCGTGCCGCCGCGGGTCTATGGATGTTGGAAGCGAAATACGCCTTTAAATTCAATAATCGCAAATACGCAAACGTAAGCAAATTTTAAACGCATTACTATCAATCACTTAGCTTTGGCGCGGGGCGTGCAACCATGGACCGCTATGATCGCACCAAAAAACGCCAAACTAAGGCTTGCGGCGCTCGTCCTCAGTACACTTCTGCCGGCGATGTTCGTCGCGGTCGTGCTGAATGTGGCCAGCCTGCCCAGCCAAGCACAATCTCTAACTACGGGCGGCGTGTCCGGAAACATCTCGGATGCCAGCGGCGCCGTCATTCCCAATGCCACCGTAACACTAACCAGCCTCGACACGGGCTCTGTCCAGACGGCGACCTCGAACGGCTCGGGGGAATACCGCTTCTCGCTTGTGAAGCCCGGCCGCTACACGATTTCGACGACGGCGGCTGGCTTTGAAAAAACAGAACGTCAGGTTGAAGTGTCGGTTGGAAGCGTCGCTACGTCCAATCTGGTTGTGGAGGTCGGAAAAGCGGCCACCACCGTCGAAGTTTCCGCCGCAGTCCCGCTCGTCAGTGACGACCCGGCTCAGATCACCACCTTTACCCAGCAGCAGGTGGCATTGCTGCCGAGTGCCGGCAACGATCTAACGAATATCGCGTTCACTGCTCCGGGCGTCGTCGTCGCCATCGCGCCTGCCGGCGCTAGCGGATACGGCAACTTCACGGTCAATGGTTTGCCGGGCACCTCGAACCTATTCACCACGAACGGTGAGAACAACATGGACCCGTACTTCAATATCAACAACTCGGGTGCATCCAACCTCACGCTCGGGGCCAACGAAGTTCAGGAAGTTACCGTGACCACGAACCCGTATAGCGGACAGTACGGTCAGCTCTCGGGAGCGCAGGTTTCTTATATCACGAAATCCGGCACAAACCAGATCCACGGTAACCTTGGTTACTACTGGAACGGCCGCATCCTCAACGCCAACGATTTCTTCAATAACGCGGGCGGCGCGCCGACTCCCTTCGCCAACGCGAATCAGTGGTCCGATTCCATCGGCGGTCCGATCATCAAGGACAAGACCTTCTTCTTCCTCGACAACGAAGGGTTGAAGTTCCTGCTCCCGAACACCGACGTCATCACGGCGCCGAGCATGGCGTTTGCGAATGCGGTGCTGGCCAACGTCCAGGCCACGCAGCCCAATGAGGCGGCGACGTATCAGAAGATGTTCAACCTCTACGAAAACGCGCCGGGTTACGGCTCCGCCTCTCCGTTAGCGAACAATTCCGCTTGTGCCGCGCTGACTTTGACCGGCTTCGATCCTACGACGCAGAATTGCGCTGTCCGGTACCAGGCGACCCCTTCCGCGCTGGCTTCGGAATGGATTCTGGCCGGCCGCGTGGACCATCGATTCAGCGACAAGGACCAGGCTTATTTCCGCTACAAGCAGGATCGCGGCACGCAGCCGACCTCAATCGATCCGATTAGCGCGAACTTCGACGCCATTTCCGTGCAACCCTCGTGGGACACCCAGTTGAACGAAACCCACATCTTCAGCCCGCGGGCCATCAACTCCTTCATGGCCACGCTGAGCTACTACCAGGCTCAGTTCACGCAGAACAGTTCCCTGGCATCGAGCACGTTCCCGTACGGCATCATCACCTCGGGTTCGGTCCCTTTTAGCGGCTTCAATGCCATCTACGAATTCCCGCAGGGCCGCAACATCACCCAGTATCAGTTCATCGACGATTTCAGCTACACCTTCGGAACGCACAACCTGAAATTCGGCGAGAACTTCCGCCGTTATGACATCAGCGACCACAACTTCTTCTTCAACTCGCCCGCCGTCTATTTCGGCTACACCGACAACGGTCTGCAGCAATACGCCGATGGCTTGGCGTTTCAGTATCGCCAGTCCGACAACCTCGCCAACGATGTACCGGTCGCGACGTGGGGCCTGGGTGTTTATGCGCAGGACGAGTGGAGAATTCGGCCGAATTTGAAGTTGACCATCGCGCTCCGCGGTGAACACAATTCGAATCCCGTTTGCCAGACCAACTGCTTCAACGACTTCAAATCGTCGTTCTCGACTTTAGCCTCCACCACTTCGTCCGACCCCGGTGATGTTCCGTATAGCGCGGACATCGCTACCGGGCTGCACTATGCGTTCCCCGGTGTCGATACGATCGATTGGTCGCCCCGGCTCGGTTTCTCCTGGTCGCCCGGCAAGTCCGGCAAGACCGTCTTCAGCGGCGGCGCCGGCATGTTCTATGACAATGCACCGGCGGGCCTCGTAGACGACCTGCTCGGAAACCCTCCGTCTTCGGTCTCCATACGCGTCCGTCCCACGGCCGGCGTACTGCCCTTTGACCCGGCCGGCGGGGCTGCACTGTTTTCCAGTTCGGCGGCGAACTTCAACATCAATGAAAGCTACAACCAGATCTCCAACACGCTGTCCGGTCTGGGTTCGCTCTTTGAGGCTCCGTCGTTCACCTACTTCAACGGGACCATCCACTCGCCGGTTTATCAGGAGTGGAACTTCCAGATCCAGCGCGACCTCGGCGGCTCGTACGCCGTCATCCTCGCCTATAACGGAAACCACGGAATCAAGATCCCGTACTCGAACACCTGGGGCAACGCGTATGACCCCGGCTATGGGATTTACCCGACCGTGGGCGCTATCCCGTTCGGCGCCCCGCCGGTTCCCAACTACGGAACCGTTACGGCCGTCCAGAACGGAGGCGTCTCCAGCTACAATGGCGCCACCGTCACGGTCCGGAAGCGGCTTTCCCATGGACTCACATTCGACCTGAATTACACCTGGTCTCACGGTCTTGACGATGTTTCCAACGGAGGAATCTTCCCGATCAACTTCACCAATGCGATCGGTACGCAGATCAGCCCTTACGGGCTCCGCGTCGACAATTACGGAAACTCGGATTACGACATCCGACACACCTTGAATGGTGACTGGGTGTACACCCCCGACTACAAATTCGGCAATCACTTCGTAAACTCCGTATTCGGTGGGTGGCAGTGGTCCGGCAAGGTGTTCGTGCGCTCCGGCGTGCCTTTCTCTATCATCGACAACAACTGGAACGGAGCAATCTCGAATACAGACGCACCGATCCTCGCTTACCCGACCGGAACCTACACCTCGAATTGCGGGGCCTCCGCGGTCAATACGGCCTGCCTGAACGCGAACAATTTCCTCAACAGCGCTTCAGCGTCGTTTACCGGGTATCCCGGCATTGCGCCACAAGATCGGAACCAGTTCCGCGGTCCCGGTTACTTCGACATGGACATGCAGCTCTATAAGACGTTCCACCTGACCGAGAGACTGCTGTTTGGATTCGGCGCGCAGGCGTTTAACGTCTTCAATCACGCGAACTTCAACATTCCGGACAACGGTCTGGGTGATTCCACTTTCGGCCAGATTCTCAACATGACCGGAACGCCGACCAGCCCGTACGGCAACTTCCTGGGCTTCGACTCCGGACCGCGTCTCGTGCAGATCACCGGTAAAGTTACCTTCTAATCCGGGTATCTAAACCAATCAGGAAATCGAGGGGAGCCGCAAGGCTCCCCTTTTCACGTTTGAAGGGCTTGGCTCGCGTGCGGCATGTCGATATAATGTCGGCACCGTGAAGACCATGAAACCCAACAGACGGCAGTTCGTACAGACCATCGGAACCGGTTCGGCCGGTCTTGCTCTTACCTCAACGCTGGCTGCCAACCCGCCAAACGCCATCGCGGAGGCCCACCGCGAGCATCATGAGGGGCAGCTCCTCCTTGTCGGCGACAACATCGCGGTAGCCGACACCCAATACGGGAAGGTCCGAGGCTATCAGCTCCGGGGCATTTACTATTTCCTCGGAATGCCCTATGGCGCCGATACCTCCGGAGCCAACCGCTTCATGCCGCCGCAGAAACCCACGCCCTGGACCACGGTCTACCCGGCGCTCTGGTGGGGCAATACCGCACCGCAGAATATGGACAACCGGTACGCGAACAAATACGCTTCCTTCCGGGACCACTGGAACTATGACGACGTGAGCGAAGACTGTCTGCGCATCAACGTCTTCACCCCCGCGCTTGATACGAGTAAGAAACGGCCTGTGCTTTTCTGGATCCACGGAGGCGGCTACACCGCCGGCAACGGGATCGAGCAGGACGGATACAACGGCGAGAACTTCGCGCGCTTCGGCGACGTGGTCTTTTGCTCCATCAACCACCGGCTGGGTCCGCTGGGGTTCACGAACCTCGCCGGTGTGGGCGGCGAGAAGTTCGCCGCGTCGGGGAACGTCGGCATGCTCGACATCGTGGCCGCTCTTGAATGGGTTCGCGACAACATTGCGAATTTCGGGGGCGATCCGGGGAACGTGACGATCATGGGGCAGTCCGGCGGCGGCGCGAAAGTCTGCGTCCTGACGGCCATGCCTTCCGCGAAAGGGCTGTTCCACAAAGCGGTCGTGCTGAGCGGCGCGTCGCGCAAGGCCGGCGATAAGACCTATTCCGAGAACCTGGGCGCCGCGGTTGTCAAAGAAGCGGGGCTGACATCCGCCGATTTGGACAAGCTGCAAGCCATGCCGTGGAAGGAATTCTATACGTTTGCCACGAAAGCGCAACAGGAGATGGCGAAGAACGCGGGACCCGGCGGTGGAATGACGCGTGGATTCGGCCCGGTTGTCGACGGCACGATTCTGCCTCAGAATCCCTACGACCCCGTCGCCGCTCCCACCGCCGCCGAGGTGCCGATGATCATCAGTTCGGTCGAGAACGAGCAATCCATTAGTTGGGCCGACTCCTCGCTGGAGTCGATGACTCTCGACCAGGTGGTGGAACGAGTCAAACAAAGAGCCGGCTTCGGCGGGGGATTCGGAGACAAAGCGCAAGCGGTCGTCGACGCCTATGTCAAGGCGTTTCCCGGCCGGAAGCCGATCGAAATCTGGTCGCTGGTCAGCAGCAATCGCGAAAGCGTCGTCGAGCTGGCGGACGTGAAATCGAAACAGCCCGCACCGGTGTACGTCGATTGGTTCACCTGGCAGCCGCCTTTATTCGATAGCCGCCTTCGCGCATTTCACTGTATCGATATCTGCTTCTGGTTCTACAACACGGACCTGATGTTTACTCATACCGGAGGCGGTCCTGTACCGCGGGCGCTATCGAAGAAGATGGCCGGCGCCTTACTGCAGTTCATGAAGACGGGCGATCCGAACGGAGCCGGTCTGCCGGCATGGCCGAAGTACGCGGCGGCGAAAGGTCAGACGATGATCTTCGATAACACGTGCGTGGCCAAGAATGACCCCGATCGTGAGGCTAGAAAGGCGTTGCCAGTGACTTAGACTGGAAGCGAAAAACACCGCTTGCTGACGCGCGCGGCTCTGTAGACTCAGCACGTTACCGAGCCGAACTACGTCACCGAGCCGAACTAGGTTACTGAGCCGCGACGGTGACGGAGCGGTTACTACCCCGGGCTGTCCGTTACCTCTCCTTTGAACTAACGTAGTAACTGAGAATAGCGTGGTAGTAGTGGAATGCCGTTCGCTGAGCGCGCGGCCGGGAAGAATACACGGAACTCTATACTCAGAGAGTTGCCTCAATCTACCCGGTTGCTTACGTTCTCAACTCGCGGGCAGGGTCTGTACAACATCACTTCCGAAGTTAGCTCGTGGGTTGCGGAGCAGCGCGTCAGAACCGCACTCCTTACAGTGTTTATCCGCCATACCTCCGCGTCGTTGACGATTCAGGAAAACGCGGACCCCGATGTGGTCCGCGACATCAACGAATTCTTCCGCCGCCTGGTGCCGGAAAACCAGCCCTGGTACCGGCACACGGCCGAGGGTCCGGACGATATGCCGGGCCACATTCGCAGCGTGCTCACCCAAACTTCGCTCAGCATTCCGGTGATCGATGGGAGCCTTGCGCTTGGAACCTGGCAGGGAATCTACCTTTTCGAGCATCGCGCGCGTGCGCATCAGCGCTCCGTCGCGCTGCACCTTATCGCGGACTGAAACTTCCTAAAGAACCTGTCGGTTCTGGCCGAAGAGAAGTTCAGACTCGACATGCTGCTTCCTTCCTGGGTCGCCTATACCGCTTTACTGGTTGTCGTCGGCCATCCTCTGGGAGCCATGCCGCTGTACTTTGTCCATACCACGGAAACGCGTTCGGCAGCGGCGGATTTCACCCTGGCGACAAAGGAAATGACCGTGCAGTTCCGGCAGCGCGAGGTGGTTTACTCGATGCCGGGATCGAGCGCGATCGCGGTGCGGTTTCTTAGCGCACAATCTGTTCATGCCGAGGGGTTTGAGCCGCTGCCGGGCAAGATTCATGTGTTTGACGGACCACGGAATTCGTCGTTCGACACGTTCTCCTCGGTTGGGTTCCGAGGTCTGTGGCCGGGCGTGGATGCTGTCTATTCGGCGAGCGATCACCTGAAGACTGAGTTTCGACTCGCGCCGGGCGCCGATCCGCAGCGCGTGGCGTGGCAGATTATGGGCGCGGATTGGATCGAACACGCGGTGGACGGGGCCCTCGTCATCCATAGCGGGGACCGGGAGCTTCGCGAAGAAGCGCCGCAGGTTTTTGAGGAGGATCGGATCACAGGGGTTCGTAAACCGGTTTCCGGTGCTTTCCGGTTGATAAGCGAAAATACCGTCGGGATTGCCATCGGACCTTACGATCACGCCAAACGTTTGATCTTCGATCCGGTAATCGGGTTCAGCACGTACCTAGACGGCTCCGGGCAAACCGTGGCAACAGGCGTGGCTCTCGATAGCAGCGGGAACGTGATCGTGGCCGGATACACCACCACGTTCGACATTGCAACCGGAGCCACCACGTTCGGAGTGCCGCAGCGAACGGGTGCATTCGTAGCCAAGCTCTCGGCCACCGGCAATCAACTGATGTTCCTTACCTATATCGGCGGAACGCTGGATACGCGAGCGTTCGCCGTGGCCGTCGACCGGTTCAACAACATCTACATTACCGGGCAAACCAGCGCCAACAATTTCCCGACGTACAAAGCGGTTCAGCCGGCCATCAACGGCGCGCAGGATGCGTTCGTGACGGAGTTGAACTCCACGGGCGCGCAGATGGTCTTCAGCACGTACCTGGGGGGTAGCAGCGCGGAGCAAGGATACGGGATTGGGGTCGACCGGACCGGCGATATCTATGTGGCGGGCGACACGGTGTCAGTCAATTTCCCTATGGTCAAGGCGGTTCAACCGGCGATCGGAGGCGGCCAGGATGCGTTTCTGGTGAAACTTGCGCCGTCGGGAGTGGTGGTCATATTCAGCACGTACATGGGAGGCAGAGAGGATGAACATGCGGCGGCCCTCACGGTAGACAGCTCGGACGCGGCGATCGTAGCCGGATGGACGGAGAGTTCGAACTTCCCCGTGGTGAATGCCTTTCAGCCGCAAAGCGGAGGCAATCAGGACGCGTTCGTGTTCAAGATGAATCCCGCAGGCACGGCGCTGACCTTCAGCAGCTATCTGGGCGGGAGCGGTGGGACGCCGGGGTTGACCGAGTCGGCCGCCGGCCTGGCGGTGGATTCGAGCAACGCGATCTACATCGCGGGCTCGACTTCATCCCTGAACTTCCCCACAACGCCGGGCGCGTTTGCGACACCCAATCCGGATGGCACGGTGGGCGCATTCGCGGTAAAGCTTACGGCGGCGGGGGCCATGGTGTACTCGACGTGTCTGGGAGGCAGCAGCGTCTCGTTCGGTTTGGGCGTGGCAGTGGACATCGCGGGAAACTCGCACATCACCGGCTACACGGGTTCAAGCGATTTCCCGATGGTTCGCGATCTACAACCGGCGCTGAGCGGCGAGTACGACCTGTTCCTGACGAAGCTGAACAGCACGGGATCGGGGCTGATCTACAGCACGCTGCTGGGCGGCAGCGCGATGGACGAGAGCAATGCAATCGCGGTGGATAAATACGGGACCGTGTTCCTCGCCGGGCAGACGAACTCGACTAATTTCCCGGTGCTTAATGCCTATCAGACGACCCAGCACGGGATCGGGGCAGCCCTTGCGGTGCGCATACCGGTCGGATGGAAGCCGATGGTATTCACCTCTTCGGGTGCGGCGAACTGGGCGTTTGACGATGTTCCCTTCGCTCAAACACAGAACTTCACCTTCGGGCACCCCGGCGATATCGCGATCGTCGGCGATTGGACGGGCAAGGGCTATCAGTGTATGGGTACATTCAATGCAGGCGCCTGGTATCTCGATGAGAATTGCGACGGCGTGATCGACTCGGGCGACCGGACGTTCGTGTTCGGA
The DNA here is from genome assembly GCF_903970205.1 of Nevskia soli. Lineage (GTDB taxonomy): Bacteria > Acidobacteriota > Terriglobia > Bryobacterales > Bryobacteraceae > Bog-113. The sequence continues at coordinate 11,810 of NZ_CAJCHS010000397.1, forward strand.
CAGCCGGGCGACGTTCCGGTCGTCGGTGACTGGACAGGGAGCGGAACGGCCAAAGCCGGCCTGTACCGCGCGGGCACGTTCATCCTCGATCTCAGCGGTCATCTTTCAGGGATCCCGACCGGCGTGAAAGATGCGCAGTTTGCGTTCGGACTCGCTACCGACATCCCGGTCGCCGGTGACTGGAACAATACCGGGTATTCGAAAGCAGGCGTATTCCGAAACGGCGAGTGGCTGCTGGACACGAACGGCTCGTATACCGTGAACGGTCCGACCCGGAACTATGGCGAGGCGGGCGATCTTCCGGTCACCGGCGATTGGGACGGATCGGGGACACTGAAGGCCGGGGTCTACCGCGCGGGCTCCTTTCTTCTCGACTACGACGGGAACTGGATCATCAACTCGGCTGGGGACATAACGCTGCCCTGGACGCTTACCGCAGCGGGCCAGATCGCACAGGAAGCGTTTGTAATGCACTGAGGCATCCCGCACGGTTTTTCTGGATTCCGTAGAATGGTTAGATGCCTAAGGCACTCATTTCCGGGATCACGGGTCAGGACGGCTCGTACCTCAGCGCGTTTCTTTTAGACAAGGGCTACCAGGTACACGGTCTGTTACGCCGTGCCAGCACGCTGAACACGGATCGCATCGACCATCTGTATAAAGACCCGCACGATCCGGCCGCGCGCCTGTTCCTGCACTATGGCGATCTGACGGACGGCAGTTCGCTTAGCCGTATCCTGCGCAAGGTCGAGCCGGACGAGATCTACAACCTGGGCGCGCAGTCCCACGTGCGTGTTTCGTTCGAACAGGCCGAATATACGGCGGACGTGGTGGCGACGGGCACGCTGCGCCTGCTGGAATCGGTTCGCGACTACCAGGTCACGACCGGCAAGAGGTGCAAGATCTACCAGGCCGGCTCGTCGGAGATGTTCGGCGCGGCCAATCCGCCGCAGAACGAGTCGACCGAGTTCTATCCGCGCAGTCCCTACGCCGTTAGCAAAGTCGCGGCGCACTGGTATTGCAAGAACTACCGCGAGGCGTACGGGATGTTCGTGACGAATGGAATCCTGTTCAACCACGAGAGCCCGATGCGCGGCGAAACGTTCGTGACCCGCAAGATCACGCGCGCGCTGGGGCGTATCAAGGCCGGGCTGCAGGACACGCTCTTCCTGGGGAACCTGGATGCCAAGCGGGACTGGGGCTTTGCCGGCGATTACGTCGAAGCGATGTGGATGATGCTCCAGAAAAACAAGCCGGACGATTACGTGGTGGCTACCGGCGAGGCGTATTCGGTGCGGGACTTTCTGGACGAGGCATCGGGCGTGATCGGGCTCGATTGGTCGAAGCATGTCAAGATCGATCCGCGGTATTTTCGGCCGACGGAGGTCGACTTCCTCCTGGGCGATTCGAGCAAGGCGCGCAAGGCGCTGGGCTGGAAGCCTCGCGTGTCGTTCAAAGAGTTGGTCCGGATGATGGTGGAGCACGATGTGGAGCTGGCACGGCAGGAACGCACCCTGGTGACGGCCGGGCACTCGGTCGCACTGCGCGGCGTGGCCAACGCTTAGCGTGCGTTGAGTAAGCGCCTAGAGACACCATGGAGAAGCACGACCGCATCTACGTCGCGGGTCATCGCGGCCTCGCCGGGTCGGCGATTGTACGCCGGCTGCAGGCTGAGGGCTACTCGAATCTGATCCTGAAAACGCGGGCGGAACTCGACCTTCGCAATCAGGCCGCGACCGACGCGTTCTTCGCCGCGGAACGGCCCGCATATGTCTTCCTGGCGGCCGCGAAAGTCGGCGGAATCCTGGCGAACGATCTCGAGGGCGCCGCCTTCATCCGCGATAACCTGCTGATCCAAACCAACGCCATCGATGCGGCCTGGCGGAATGGCGCGCGCAAGCTGCTGTTTCTGGGCTCATCCTGCATTTATCCGAAGCTGGCGCCGCAGCCGATGAAGGAAGAGCATCTGCTGACCGGCCGCCTCGAGCCGACGAACGAGCCCTACGCCATCGCGAAGATCGCGGGAATCGGGATGTGCCAGGCGTATCGCAAGCAGTACGGGTTTGACGCCATCAGCCTGATGCCGACGAACTTGTATGGGCCGAATGACAACTTCGACCTGAAAGGGTCGCACGTGCTGCCGGCGTTGATTCGCAAGTTCCATGAAGCGAAGATCAGCGGGGCGAAAGACGTGACCATCTGGGGATCGGGCAAGCCGAAACGCGAGTTCCTGCATGTCGACGATCTGGCGGACGCCGCTGTTTTCCTGATGAAGCACTACAGCGATCCCGAGATCGTGAATGTGGGCGTCGGCGAGGACGTGAGTATCCGCGACCTGGCGATGCTGGTCCGCAAGGTCGTGGGATTCGAAGGGACTCTGGTTCAGGACACGTCTAAGCCCGACGGGACGCCGCGCAAATTGCTGGATGTGTCGCGGCTCAATTCAATTGGATGGAAGGCGCGGATTTCGCTTGAAGATGGGATTGCGCAGACTTATCGGTGGTATCTGGAACAGCCGCTCAGTCGGGAGTTCGAGCTGAGTACCGCCCGATAAGCTTCGCGGAAGAAACCTGTGGCTGAGATCATTGCTCCTCCATTCACCGACCCCGAAGTCGCCGCGCGAAAGGTTCAGATCGCCCAGGATCTGTGGAACACCCGCGATCCCGAACGGGTTGCCGCCGCGTACACCGTGGATACGCAGTGGCGGAATCGCACGGAGTTCCTCAACGGGCGCGCGGAAGTGACTGAGTTCCTCAAGCGCAAGTGGAGCCGCGAACTCGATTACAAGCTGAAGAAGGAACTCTGGGGGTTTCGCGGGAATCGGATGGCCGTAAAGTTCATGTACGAGTGGCACGATGACAGCGGCAACTGGTTCCGCAGCTACGGCAACGAGCTTTGGGAATTTGCCGATAGCGGCCTGATGCGACGCCGGGAAGCGAGTATCAACGACCTGCCGATAGCGGAATCGGCGCGCGTCATTCGCTGAACAGAAATGGCTCAGTGAGTGCCCACATCTCGGGCAGCCCATCGGTCAGTTCGTGCCCCGAGTTCAGGAGGTGTAGTTCGCAATTAGAATGTGCCGCGCAGAACTGCTTAGAGAGCTCAACCGGGACTATTTCGTCGTGAATCCCGTGCAGCACCAGCGCCGGTTGACCGACGTCCGGAAAAGCCGGGTAGTTCTCCGCGTCTTCATACAGCCCGAAATTCAATAGACATTCGCGCCCCACGCCGTAATGAAACATCTTGATCTTTCTTGAGGATTTCCACTCGGCGAACTGTTTCTCACCCGTAACTTTCGGGAATCGCCGGACGAAATCAAAAGCGGGGGCAAGCAGTACCAGCTTGGCGATCTCGGGATGCGTAGACGCGTAAAGGGCCGCCAGATAGCCGCCCATGCTGGATCCTATCAGTACCGCGGGGCCGTTGCCGTGCGTCTGCTGAATTACCGAAAGCTGTCCGGATAACGTAAGATGTTCGAAGTCCCCACTGTCCAACTCGGGAACTGTGAGATCGACGCCGTGCTCACGCATTCGTTCCCGGAAGTATCGCGCCTTGGAAGATGCCGGCGAAGAAGCGAAACCATGCAGATAGATGTACTTCATATATGAAACAGCTCGCTGAGAAACACCCGGCGATCATTCGCTGGACTCATTGGATTAACTTTCCCATCCTCTTCGGCATGATTTATTCGGGTCTGATGATTTACTGGGCTTACCCCGAATTTCGCATTGGTTGGGGAAACTTCACGCTATTCAAACTCTTTCCGGACTGGTTCAATAAGTCGCTGGGTCTGGAACACCATTTGGCGATGGGAATGGCCTGGCATTTCTTTTTGGCGTGGATATTCGCCATCAACGGGATCGCGTATGTTATCTACTCCATCGTTTCCGGCGAGTGGCGCTATCTGGTTCCGACGTGGCGTAATTTCGGCGAGGCGATTCAAGTCGCGCTTCACGATCTGCACCTAATCAAGAAGGCGCCCCCGCAGGGCCGGTTCAATGCGGCGCAGCGGGTGACTTACACCGCGATCATCCTGATGGGTCTCGGCAGCTTACTTACCGGTGTTGCAATCTACAAGCCAACCGAGCAATCCTGGCTGACGACTCTGCTGGGCGGGTATCGCATGGCGCGATTGGAGCACTTTCTACTTACCATGGGCTTCTGCGCGTTCTTCGTGGTGCATATCGTTCAGGTGATCATCGCGGGCTGGAATAACTTCCGCAGCATGGTTACCGGATACGAGATAACGACTCAGGAGGAGCCGCATGCCGAACGAGCCAATGTCTAGCCTGCCGGAGCAAACGCCGGAAGAGATCGCGCGGCTCGAAGAAGAGCGTCGCCGCATTGCCGAAAATAACGCGCTGGTCGAGCGGGAGATGGCGCGCCGTTCGCGCCGAAGCTTTCTAGTCGGAGGACTCGCTACTCTGGGCGGACTCGGTGTCTGGGAATGGATCCGCACGCGCCCGCAGGATCTTGGTCAGCCTTGGCCTTTGCGGCGCGTGCTCGACATCAATGAAGAATTCTCACGCGACCTCTTCACCGACCGCGCGAAGGCTCCGCAGTTCCCACTCTCCGCCGTACGCAAGCCTTTTCGCTTGAATGAGCGTATCGGGATGGACGATCCGCTTGTCCCTTCTGAATGGAAACTTGTCGTTGACGGTTATAACACGGATGAAGACGAAGCTCATGCCGAGCTCGACATGGACGCGATCCATAAGATGCCGCGGACCGAAGAGACCGTGGAGTTTAAGTGCATCGAGGGATGGAGCCAAACGGCTCACTGGGCCGGCGTCAAATTCGCCGACTTCGCGAAGCAGTACCCGGCGCCCGAAGGATACGATTACGTGGGGATGGAAACTCCGGACGCCGGTTACTATGTCGGCCTGGACTTAGCCAGTGCCATGCACCCCCAGACTCTATTGGCCTATGAGTTGGATGGCGACGCATTGCCCGAGCCGCACGGAGCTCCGCTTCGGCTGATGATCCCGACGAAGTACGGCATCAAGAACCTGAAGCGGATTGGGAGGATCTTTTACTCCCAGGAGCGTCCGCGCGACTACTGGGCCGAGCAGGGTTATGACTGGTACGCGGGACTGTAGCAGCCTGTGCAGTAACCGCTCCGTCACCGTCGCGGCTCAGTAACGTACTGAGTCTACATGTCAAAAACATGAGGAACTAAGGGGCGTGCGGCGCCGCGCAGCCCACTCCGAGCCCGACCGAAAGGGAGGGTCCTCCGCTGCCAGACTGGCCTTTGCGGCGTGTGCTCGACATCAACGAAGAGTTTTCACGCGACCTCTTTACCGACCGCGCGAAAGCCACGTTTCCATCGTCGCCGATCTCTGTTCAAAATGTTGTCAAGAAAAATACTTGACGGGAACGGGTCCGATTGACTCGCACTTAGCAGCCCCTGTCAAAAGTCCGCAAAGACCGCTTGCTCACGGTCGCGGCTCAGTAACTCATTGCGTTACTGAGCCGCGACCGTGAGGGAGCCGGTTTTGACACAGGCTGTTAGTGCATAATCTATCAGAGGACGCGACATGTTCGGCTCTTCCGTAATCGATATTGCCATAGGAATCGTCTTTGTATTCCTGATGCTCAGCCTGATCGCCTCAACCGTCAATGAAATCATCTTCTCGTTCTTCAACATGCGCGGGAAAGAGCTTCTGCGCGGTCTCAAGACGCTGTTGGACGATGACAACGCAACGGGGTTGGTCAAGCGGCTCTATAACCACGGCCAGATTTTCGGGCTCTTCGAGGGAGACTTCGATCCGAAGAAGCCGGGCAAGCTTCCATCCTATATACCTGCTCAAAACTTCGTGATGGCCTTTCTTGACATCGTTCCGGACGCCGCACACCTGAGCCCCGCGGGGAATGTCCAGAAAGATGTGCCGGCCATGGTAAGCGCCTTGCGGACGGCGGCGCTAAAGCTCGCCGGCGATCCCACCACCGAGAAAGTCGGAAAACCGCTGGTCTCGATGATCGACGCAGCCGGAAACGACCCTGTCAAGCTGGAAAAGAGTATCGAGGATTGGTACAACAGCGCGATGGACCGGGTATCCGGTTGGTATAAGTACCGCACACAGTGGGCGCTGTTCGCGATCGGACTGGTAATCGCCGTTGCACTCAACGCGAACTCCATCGCCATAGTCAAGCAATTGTCGATCGATTCCACGCTGCGACAGTCGATCGTGGCGGCGGCTCAATCGGCCAAGCAACCGGACAGCACGAGCGGTCAACCGATCAAAGATCAGATAAGGCAGGCTGAGGACCAGGTGTCGCAAATTTCGAATCTTGGAATTCCGCTGGGGCTGAATCAGAATGAGCTGGCCGACCCCGGGGCGTGGCCGCAGATGTTACTCGGCTGGCTCTTGACCGCCATCGCCGTGTCGCTAGGCGCCCCCTTCTGGTTCGACATACTGAACAAGTTCATGGTCGTGCGGTCCACCGTCAAACCGCGCGAAAAAAGCCACGAGGAGCAATCGAAGGATAAGGACTGAACACACTTAGCCGCGTCCCTGGCTCTTATTCTCGGCATAAGACAAGGCGCCGAATCC
>NZ_CAJCHS010000398.1 GCF_903970205.1 Nevskia soli
GTTTCGTGCTCGCCGTATCGCGTGCCGATCGCGCGACTCGCGGCGGCGCAGGCGGCCATTTCGGGTGATAAGTCCGAAGCGATGCGCACGGCGTAATGGACGACGAACCGCTTCCGCTACTCCGCAAGATCCTTCCCTACACGAGCGTCGCGGTTGTCATCGCGGCGCTCTATGTCGCCTATACTTTCTACTCGCGCTACAGCGATGCGCAAAGCGCGAAACAAGCCGCCCAGAACAAAGAGGTCGAGCGCGCTCGCGACACGCTGGACCGCGTAGGAGACCTCAGCCAGCTCAAGATCACGAGCTTTTACGCTTCACCGGGGATTGTAACTCCCGGGGGTAGCGCGACGATCTGCTACGGCGTCACGGGAGCCAAGACGGTTACGCTTGATCCGCCGGTCGCGCACGTTTATCCCGCGCTTTCTTATTGCTTCGATAGTGTAGTGAAGAAAACTACGAAGTATACGTTGACGATTGGAGACGGCAAGGGGCACACGGAGTCGCAGAGCTTCGAGATCAAAACCGCACGGTAGACCTCAGGTTAAAGAAGCCCGTGGCGCAACATTACGACGTAACGCTGAAGACGCTATTGCGAGACTCCGCCGGGCGGGCGGTCCGCGCGGCGACCGGCCTATCGATTCAGGAGTGGCTGGATATCGAGCTGCCGAAAGTAGCGAATCCCCGAATGGACCTGCTGGGACGAGCGCTGGATGGCAGCCTGCTGCACCTGGAATTGCAAGTCGCCAACGATCCGGACATGCCGCAGCGGATGGCTGAGTACGCGCTCGGTATTTATCGGATATTCAAGATCTTCGCGCGGCAGATCGTACTCTACGCCGGCGAGCCGGATCTACGGATGCCGGGGAGTCTCGAAGGCCCGCGCTTTTCCTTCAGCTATCAGATCGTCGATCTGCGGAATCTCGACGGCGAAGCGCTTCTCCGGAGCGATCATGTCGGCGATAATGTATTAGCGATTCTGACGCGACTGCCGGACCAGCGGCGTGCGGTTACAGATATCCTCGGTAAGATCGCGACACTGGAGGCGACGAAGCGCGAGGAAGCGATCGAGCAGCTCTTTATTTTGGCGGGCTTACGAGGGCTTGAAGATACAGTCGATAAGGGGATTCAGAAGATGGCAACTTTCCATGACCTCATTTTGAGCAATAAGGTTCTTGGCCGCGAATATAAGCGCGGTTTGGAAGAGGGCGAACTTAAGGGCGAACTTAAGGGCAAACTTCAGGGCAAACTTGAGGGCAAAATTGAGGGCAAAATTGAGGGTGAAGTCGAAGGCGAGCGGCGGTTTTTGCGCCGTCAGCTCGAAAAGCGCTTCGGCGTCATTCCCGAATGGGCGGAGCAGCGGCTTAATAGCCAGTCGGTCGCAGACTTGGAGAACCTCGGCCTCCGCTTACTCGACGTCGGGAGCCTCGAAGAATTGCTACGATAACCTCTGGCACGTAGTCGGGCCAAACTTGAGGTCGAGGCCCAAAGCGCGCGGAAGTTCTTCCGCCCTATGATCGAAACGCGGTTCGGCGTCATTCCTGCGTGGGCGGAGCAGCGGCTTAATAGCCAGTCGCTCGAAAACCTGGTGGATCTGGGGGTCCGCTTAATCGACGGCCAGACCCTCGAAGACGGTTTCAATAACTCTAGTACTTAGCGTTTTAATAGTTAGCCAGGAAAGCCTCAACCTGCGGCTTCTGCGCCGCTGTCTGCGCGATACAAAGGTTGATACTCTCCACAACCTGATCCAGGGTCCGCGGCGCGCCCACGAACTTATCCACGCGCGGCTTGAAGAAAGCTTCCAGCTCATCCCGCGATTGCGCATCGCAATAAGACGCGCCCACCTGCGGTAGCACCGAACCGAAGTCGAACCCGCCGCCGCTCGGCATCATCGAAGTTACCTTGTCCCAATGCGCCTGCAGAAATTCAAACGGCAGCTTACGAGTAGATGGCTCGGTTTGTCCGTTGAAGAGAAGAAACGCGCCTTCCATGAACGGAACCTTGCCGTCGATCACGCTGTTCATCCCCGCCTGAATCGCAGCCGGGTCGCGGAACGATCCCATCGCGGCGACCAGCCGCTGCCGCACCTGCTTATCCCGCGTCTCCCCGAACTCGGCAAGGAACCGATCGAACAGCGTCTTATCTCCGTAGAAAGCCGCGGTACGGAGCACCGACGTCGTGACATTCGGATCGAGACTGTCGTGATTCTGAAACCATTTCTCGGCTAGCTCAGCCGCTTGTTTCGCGAGTTCCTGATCGCCGCCGTAAGTCGCTACGATCCGCACCAGCTGCGGCCGCAGTAAACGTGCGTCCTCGGATTCGCCCGGCTTCGGCGTCCACCCCAGCTCATGCGCGCGCGCCTGGAAATTCTTGTCGAGGAAGCGCTGATAATTCGGCTCGAGACTCTGCGGGACGAGATAGGCGCGCGGGGTCAAGGCAAGCTGCGCGGCGTTGATCAGGACGTCCCGTTCCGGGTCGTTGTGGAATGTCGCCACCAGGCCGAGCGCTTCGCCGGCGCCAAGTTTTCCGGCGCCCGAAAGCGCCTCCGCATTCCCCATCAGGTCCACGCGCTCAGGCGCCGTGAGCCGGGTTTGCACATCGCCGGCGGTCAGCTTCGCTAGTAAGTCGCCCTGATAATCGACGCGATAATAACCTTTGGCATCGGCATTCGCTTCGATCCACGCCGGGCAACTCGTGGCTTTCAGCGACCAATCCTGTGAGGGCGCGGTCATGAGCGTACACTCGCTCTTACCGTCCGGGTAGCGCACGCAAAACGGCACGCTCCAGACCTGATCCGCGCCGCCTTTCGAACCGAGCGGCAGAAAGCGCGACTGTTCCAGATGCAGCGACGGCGCGCCCTGATCGCACTTCAATGTGACCGAAACCATCGGGATTCCGGATTGGTTCAGGAACGTCGAAAACGGCTTGGACACATCTTTGCGCCACGAAGAACTGAGCGAATCCAGAAACTCGTCAGCGGTGGTTGCCTTCCACGAATATTGCTTCAGGTAAGCCTGCACGCCCTTCCGGAACTCAGCCGGAGTCATGTAGGTTTCGAACATCCCGATCACCGCGCCGCCCTTCTGATAGGTGATCGAATCGAAGGCATTATTGATGTCGTCCTTAGTCTCGATCGGCTGCCGGATTTTGCGCGCCGTCATCAGACTGTCTTCACGCATGGCCCCGAGCTTTTCATCCACGTCCTCAACATTGGTATGCCACTCCGGATGCATCTCGACAGTCGACTTTTGCTCGAACCAAGTTGCGAACGCCTCGTTCAACCAGATATCGTTCCACCACGCCGTTGTCACCAGATCGCCGAACCACTGGTGCGCCAACTCATGCGCGGCGGTCACGAAGTATCCGCGCTTCCGATTGATCGTGTCGGATTCCGGTTTGGCAAGTATGATGTTCTGTGCATACGTCACCATGCCGGGGTTCTCCATCGCGCCCCATCCGGAGGTGTCGGGAACCGCGACTTGGTCGGCCTTGTCATAGGGAAACGGAATGCCGAAGTATTGCTCGTGATGATTGATGATCCCAGCGGTAACTTCAGCGGCATACGCTGCTTCCGCCGCATGCCCCTTCGGCACAACGATCCGCACCGGGACATGATTCCTCGCGGTGAAACCCGCGGGCACATACTCGAACGGCCCGGTTGCGAATGCCACGAGGTAACTCGGCAGCGGCTTGGTCTCATGGAACTGAACGGTTCGCATCGCGCCGTCCGTCTTATCTGAAATCGGCGTTGTATTGCTGATAGCCGTGTCGGCTGCCGGAACGTGCAGGGTCAGTTGCCAGGGCGTCTTATAAGAAGGTTCGTCGAAGCAGGGAAAAGCGCCGCGCGCATCCGTCGCTTCAAACTGCGAGAAGATGTACCAGTTGTCGTTGTCTTTCTGCCGGAAGATCGCCGTGCTGTTCT